>JAUWSP010000402.1 GCA_030610025.1 Acidobacteriota bacterium
CGCGCGAGGTGGGCAGCGCGGTGTGGGTGTCGGTGGACGCGCTCATTCCAACCTTGTACGGGTTGACGCCGAGCTCCTTGCCGAGCTTCAGACCCAGCTTGAGAGCCGAGCGAGCGTACTCGTATCGCAGCATCCACTCTTCTTTGGCCGCCGATCCGGACAGGTTGCCGACGTCCCAGCTCTCGAAGTCGGCGAACTCGTCCTCGGGAGAGAGCAGCGGGTGCGTCTCCTCGTCACCCTTGATCTGGCTCATCTCGTGCAACGGCTCCCAGCGGATCCTTGCCTCGGCGTATGCCCGGTCGATCGGCTCCCCTGACATGGTCTTGCCGTTGAACATCAATCCGTTGCTCATGTTGCCGTTGTGGGGAATGGCGATCACGCGGCCGCCGGTCGCGGTTTCGTAAGAGGCGAAGTACTCCCAGAGGTCCTGCGGATCATCGCCGTCGAAGAGGGAGAAGGGCATGGTCTGGCCGGTCTTTTCGGCGCCGTCGGCAAACACCACTACGCGATGGAGATTGTCGCCCATTGGGGTCGAGGTCCACTCGAAGCCGGTCATCGCCGTGAAGTGACCGGGCTCGTTGTACTGGTCGGCTATCTTGACGAACTCGCTCCAGGTCGAGCGCACCAGTTCGTCCGATTCGAAGGGGTTGATCCCCTGCACGGTGCCCTTATCGATGATGTTCGCGAAGGCCTCCATGCGTCCTTCCGGCCCCGAGTTGAAGCGCTCGTGAACCCATTTGCCCCAGGGGTCGGCCAGTAGGAGTGGGTTCGACTCCTGGATCGCCGGTGCCAGCCCCAACATCTCGGCGTGGTCGGTGATGACCAGGAAGTCCAGCGGCCGGATCAGCTGCACCGGCTGACCGGTGTTGGAGATCACCTTCTCGCCGCGGGCTATCCGAAAGCCGTCGTGTACATCGAGAGAAGTACCGATGAGACCGGCATCGAAGGAGAGGTTGGTGTGAAAATGCATGTCGCCGAAGAACACCTGATCGGAATAGGCGCGCCCGGCGTAGGGCGAGTAGATTCTCTCTTCTTCGAGATCGTCTGCCTCTTCTTTGAAATCGTCCACGGTGACTTTCGGCGGTTCGGCGGAGGCGGGATCGACCCCGATCCATAGACCGAAAGCGGCAATGGCGAAGCAAGAACCAGCGACTGTGAGTAAACGAAAGTGATGCATGGGTGGGCCTCCACGTTCAAGAATCTCTTGCAGTGTGTTTGAAGCTCCGCCTCAGTCTAACCTAGATTCCTGGCTGGGAAGCAGAGGGCCGCTGAGCCACTCGAGCACTCGGGTCTCCTGGTAGTCGTAAAAGGGGTTGTGTCGTAAGCGCATCAGCCAGTCGGCAGGGAACCTCAACAGGTTACGCTCGCCGCGAACGTCCAGATGGCCGAGGAAGATGGTGTCCTCGCTCGGGGCTGGGCCCCGGCCATATAGAGGGTCGTCCGGTGGGAATGGAAGAGCGACATGAGAGAGCGAGATCACGCCCGTGGGCCAGGAGGCCTCCATAGCTGCGGTGGAGATCTCGGAAGACATTAGTGCCTTGCTACGAGTGACGACCTCGGTGCTTTCGTCGTCGTTGTTCGTGATCAGGGTGAGCGCGAACGGCAAGCCGTCATCGGCCATGAGCCGGGCGGTCAACGGCCCGGGGTCCGAGACCAGCACTGACTTCGCGATCCTGCGTCGATTGAGGTCGTAGAGCACGAGCTCGTGGAGGCCTGGTGCGAGGTGCTCCAGCAGGTTGTCGACGACGGCATCGACAGAAACGGTCGCATCGACCGCCGAAAGGAACGCCAGGGTCGGTGGAAAGTCCTCGATCAGACCCCCAGCGGCTCGCTCCTCCACGGCCCTGGCCACGCGGCGCGTGAGGCGAAACACCTGGTCCCCTGCATTGGTGGTAAACGAGTTGTACTTGAAGGGGTCGTACTCCGGCTGGATGCCGGTCCAGGCGAGCTTCTCGAGGCCGGGCAGGACAGCCATCCGGCCTTGCCACTTGGCCAGTGCCGCGGTTCGGGTCACGCCGATCGCAGGTGAGATCAAGACAAGGCTTTGCGGAATCGGCGAGGCGCTCCCCTTCATAGCCTCGAGGGTGAAATCGAGTGCCAGCGGAGCCCCGTTGGAGTAGCCGATGATGTGAGTCGCGTCCGGCCCTACCTTCGACTCCAGATGGCTCATGCCGAGCCGAACCGCCGCAGCCATGTCCTCCCACTTGGCGGTCTTGAACCCCGAGGGCGCCGTGCCGTGACCAGGGAGTCGCAGCCCCACCACCCAATAGCCATGCTGATTGAGCTCTTCGCCTAGAGCGCGAAGGCTGTAGGGCGAGTCCGACATACCGTGTAGGAGCAGCACGCCACCCAGGGGCTGATGAGCCTGGAGCTCGAAGCTCCGGTTCCAATTGCGGTTCCATCGTCGGGGGTCCGACGCACTGTCGGAGCTGTAGCGAACGAGCTCGTGGTCGGTCCCGGTGTCGACATGGGCATAGACCTTCTCGTCCAGCTGCGCGAACAGCTCCTCTTCCAACTCCAGGTAATCGTCGAAGCTCCCGATCTCGTCCACGTCGCGCGCCGTGAACTCGGCGGTCAGCTTCGCGGTGTGCCAGATCTCGAGGCTCGGCCCGCTGCGCACCTTGTGGATGTAGAGCGCGACGACACCGAGGACGAAGCCGAGGATCGCCACCAGAAGATAGATGCCCGTGCGCTTGATTCTGGAATGGATCACGGTTCGTCCTGCTCAACGACTTCCCAGTAGGGAAGCCGATTCATCGACTGGGCGCGCAACATGGGTCTCTCCGCCGCACTCTTCCCCGTACTCAGGAGTAGAGCGAGGTCGGCAGCGACACCGGGGTGGAAGAAGAAGTACTCGTGCCCCAGCATCTCGTATCGGCCCGCCGGCGAGACATCGATCGTCTCCACACCCTCGACAACGGTCAGGAACTCCCCGGCCTCACCCAGTCGGGGCGATCCGTTCAGCCGATGGGAGATCTTGAGAGGAGTATCGGTGCTGGAAGCATAGAGAGTGATGCTCTCCGCCATCGATTTGAATCTAGGCAGAAGCTCGACGAAGGTCTGGGAATCGATATCAGGGGCGAGGAGCACCCAACGGCCGATGACAGGAGGAGTCACGAGATCGCCTTTCAATCTCTTCAACGCCAGCATGACACCGCGCGCACCCAGACTGTGCGAAAGGACGTGGGTCCTAACTGGCCCGAAATGTCCGGCGAGTTGCTCGAGTAGCCCAGCCAGGAACGGCACACTCCATTCGAGATCCGCCAAGTCAGGCACGTAGTCGGTGGCTTCTCCGTTGGAAGGCCAGGTGAACATCAGGACAGTGGCGGTTCCAGCCAGGGACCTTTGTACCTCTGCTGCCCTTTCGCAGCCCCGCTCGAAGTCGTAGCTGTAGCCATGGACGTAGACCACGATCTGCTTTGAAGAGGTGCTCTCGACCAAGATCGACAGTTGCTGCCAGAAGAGATCGAGATCCTTCTGCGCCTCGATCCGCATCTCACTCGTCTCGCTCGGCACGTAGAACGGCACCTTGGAGGCGACGTCGCCCAGCAACGGAATCGGCTTGAACTCGATCTCGCAGGTGCCGAAGCTGAGACTGCCCCGTTGCCCGCCGAAGCGAACCACGTGCGAATCTTCAACCTCAACGCGGTCTCGATTGGTCGCAAAGAAGATCCTGGCGCTGGTGGTGTTCGCGGCATCGGTCTCCTGAGCTCCAGCTGCACGGGGCATCAGGAGCAGGGCGAGGGCCAGAA
>JAUWSP010000462.1 GCA_030610025.1 Acidobacteriota bacterium
AGCTGCAGGAAGGCGGCGACAGCGAGGACCGTCAAAGCCACCCCCGCAGGAAGCAGGACTCTGCGCCTTCGAGTTTGTGCCTTGTCCACCAGCCAACCCACCACCAGGAAGCCGATCACCACGCCGAGCACTGACTTCCAATCCCCTCCGATACCCAAAAGGCGAAGTGTGTCGCTCAGAGGCTCGGCTCGGAGCCAGGGGTAGGCCGCAAGGAGGAGGGTTCCCGCGAGCAGCGTCCCGGTCCAGATGCGCTGCAGGGTGACATAGGTCCCCTCCCGGGGAAGGGCGAGGGCGACTGTAGCCAGAGGTGCAGCCAAGGCGCCCGGAAACGGGACCGTCCGAGCCGCCAGAAAGGCCAGGAAGAGAGCCGCCATCACTCGAGGCCAGTCCCTCCTGCCCACCAGGGGCGCTGCCGGTAGCAGCACCAGAAGCAGGCCAGCCTGAAGCAGGCTCTCATCCCAGGCCCGAACCCCTGGCAGGAGAACCAGGGCGATGGCTACTGCCAGGGCAACGGCTGCCGCCCCCATCCAACGTTCGCCAGCAGCGATCAACAGCGCTGTGAGCAGAATGACCGCTGGCAGACCCGGGTGCCAGGTGTATGCGGCCACCGTCAAGAGAACCAGGCCGCTCAGTCGGATCCAGCGGTTTGTCTCCCCGGCGATGGATGCGGAAGCCAGGGCCACGCCAGCGAGCGACAGGATGACGGCCACGCTCCAACCCGGCACCAGTACCAAGCTGGCCCCGCTAATCAGCAGAGCGAGTCCGATGCCGCGGTTCTTCCCCAGCAAGCCGAGAGCCCAGGCGGCCACCACGGGTAGGACCACCAGCCCCACGAGGGTCTTGGGCTCCGTCGGGTTGCCGAGGAGTTGGTCGGACCTGGAGAGGAGTTGGGCTCCGAGGGCGACGGGTATCAGCAGGCTCCAGTCGGGCTCGGCATCCTCGCCGGCGAGACGCTGGAACAGCGCCAGTCCCAGGCTGGCAATCAGGAGCATCCCGAAGGTCGCGGCTCTCGCGGGCCCTGCAGGCACCATCCAACCAGCTAGCACGATCAGCACAGCGATACTTGCCAATCCGAGGGAGGGGCGGACCGCCAGCCCTGCGGCACACAGGAGCAGCGCGGTCGACCAGAGCGCCAGATAGCGGGTCTCGGTGGCAGCCTGAGGGTCGGCCTGCGCCGCGGCCAGCAGAAACAGAGATGCCCCGGCAGCCAGGACGATGGCAACGCTGGCTGGAGAGAAGCGGGCGTTCGTGCTCATGGATGCGTCTCCCGGGCTCGCATCGAGCGCCCGGAAGCAGGGTCGTCTTTGGATCGGATCTTATCGCCTGAAGGCGTCGTGGGTGGCTCGTCGGCCGTTGACCCCTTCTGTTGCCCTGATTAGACTCGCCTCATGCTATCGAGAGAGTTGCTGCGGGAACGACCGCAAGAGGTTCGGGAGTTGCTGGCCACGCGGGGTACCGACCCCGAGCTGTTCGGCACCTGGGAGGTCCTCGACAAGGAGCGGCGCGAGGCGCTCGTCGAGGTCGAAGACCTGAAACGGCGGCGGAACGAAGCCAGCAAGGAGATCGGCAAGGTCAAACAGCAGGGGGGCGACGCCTCTGCCCAGATCGAGGAGGTCGGTCGGCTCAAGGGTCGCATCGGAGAGCTGGAAGAGAAGGTCTCCGATGTGGAGGCGAAGCTGGCCGATGTCGAGCTCAGCTTGCCCAACCTCCCGGATGCGAGCGCGCCCCGTGGCGAGGATGAATCGGCCAACCGCGAGGAACGCCTGGTCGGCGCACCTCGCGAGTTCGACTTCGAGTCCAAGGCCCATTGGGATCTGGGTCCCGAGCTTGGGATCCTGGATTTCGAGCGGGGCGCCAAGATCACCGGCGCCCGATTCACCACGTACTTCGGTGCCGGTGCCCACCTCGAGCGAGCCCTGATCAACTTCTTTCTCGACCTGCACACCCGGGAGCACGGTTACACCGAGGTCCTGCCGCCGTTCATCGTCAGCCGCGAATCGCTCGTCGGCTCCGGCCAGCTGCCCAAGTTCGAAGAGGATCTCTTCAAGCTCGAGGATCACGAGTACTTCATGGCGCCCACCGCCGAGGTGCCCCTGACCAACATCCACCGCGGCGAGACGCTCGAGGAGTCACAGCTTCCGATCCGCTATGTAGCCTTCACGCCCTGCTTCCGGGCCGAGGCTGGCTCCCACGGACGGGATGTTCGCGGCCTCATCCGCCAGCACCAGTTCAACAAGGTCGAGCTCTTTCAGTTCGTCACACCGGAGACGAGCTTCGAGGCCCTCGAGGAGCTCACCTCGCAGGCAGAGAAGGTCCTGCAGCTGCTCGAGCTGCCCTATCGCACGGTCTGTCTGGCCACCGGCGACATGGGGTTCGCGGCCGCCAAAACCTACGACCTGGAGGTCTGGCTACCTGGTCAAGATGCCTACCGGGAGATCTCGTCCTGCTCCAACTGCACCGCCTTCCAGGCCCGCCGAGCCAACATTCGCTACCGCCCCGCCGATGGCGGCAAGACCCGCCTCGTCCACACGTTGAACGGCTCTGGCCTGGCGGTGGGCCGCACCCTTGTGGCGATCCTGGAGAACTACCAGAACGAGGACGGCTCGGTCACCGTCCCTGAAGCGCTGCGGCCTTACATGGGTGGATTGGAGACGATCACTTCGTCATCGACGGCCGACTGACGCCAGTGGGCGGCGTACTCCTTGCCTCGGACGCCGGCCCGTTCTCCAGAGGCGAAGATCACTTCGTACAGTTGATCCTGATCTCTGGCCCCGGTCTCAGGGGCGTCGGGATTCTCGCTCCGAGCCCCGAAGCACTCGACCCGGTGGCGGATGCCCTGCAACTGTCGAATGGCCATGATGGAGTCGATGAACCGGAAGATCAGGATGGCTATACCAGCCATCGCGCCTGACGCGGAGGCTGAATTCCGGATGACCAGGCGCGACTGCTCGCCCTGTGACTTCAAACGGATATCCACAACCAGATTGGCCATCGATCCAGCAAACCTCAGGCCCCTCGCCCACCAAACCATGGATTGACCCGACTCCAGATGGCGTAGGTACCCGACGGGTGATGCATCGCCCAACGCGGGAGCCGGAATCCAGGAGACGATGTGCCGAGCCGAATCCTTGCGGCCGTTGTCCAACCAGTCGATGCTGTACCAACTGGCCCCACGTCCCAGTTGAGCTAGCCAGGGCCAAACGGTTTCAGGTGCGGCTTGGATTGTGATTGCGCGGGTCATCACCGCACGCCGCGATGGCCCCCCATCCAGAAAGGCGTCGCCCGGCATTCGGGCGCCTTGCTCCTCTGCGGTCGAACCCCAGTTGGTTCCCCACTGC
>JAUWSP010000224.1 GCA_030610025.1 Acidobacteriota bacterium
CCCGCAGCGTTCGTCTCGGCCATGCTCTCTACACCCCGACTCGCCGGCTACGGGAGGTATCGCCTCGCCTTGAACCAGTACCGCATGGGGCACCCCGAGGTCGCCGCCGGGCTGCTGGCAAACCTGATCGCCAACCGACCACCTCCACCCCTGACCTCCCCGGCAGTCCGATACCTGGCCGAGTCCCTGACTCTCGGTGGCGATTGCCGACTCCTGACGGAGATGGACTCCTGGCAGTTGCCGCCGCCCGAGCTCCGAGTGCTAGAGCTCTCACGTGCACGATGTGACCTGCTTGAAGGCAGGGCGCGTCGAGGCCGCGCCTCCCTGATCCGGCTGTTGGAGGAGAAGCAGACCGACGAAACCGCACGAGGTGCTGCCGACCTTCTCTCACAGGTCCTGCCCGGCCCGGAAGACGAGAAGACGGCTCTCCTATTGGGTATGGCCTTCTACCACCACCGAGAGTTCGAAGCGGCTATTGGTCCCCTTACCCTTGGCATGGCTGCGTTGAAGCCCAAAGGCGCCGCGGTCTTCGACACCTCCCTGGACGATGCCAGGTACGCCCTGGCGCGTAGCTATTTCTGGCTTGGAGACTATTCAACGGCCGCTTCTCATTTCGCTCGCCTGGCCGGAGCCGAGCAGACTCCGAAGGCCGCCGCTCGCGCCCTGTACCAACAGGCCCGTTCCTACGAGCTCGACGGAGACTGGCAAGCCGCCGTCTTGATCTTCGAGCAAGCCTACGGCGTGGAGCCGACAGGTCGCTGGTCCGCGGCAGCGTTGATGTCATCTCTGCGAATTCACTGGCGTCAAGGCGACGTCGAAACCGCTCTCGAGCGCTATCGGCAACTCGGCAGCAGAAGCAACTGGAGACAGGGGTTCGCAAGGGCCTCACTCTTTCTGGCAGCCTCGGATCTGGTCTCGGGCGAGGCCGGAAGGGCTGGAGCCTGGTTGGACCAGGCAGCCAAGGCAACTCGTACCGTGACGCCCGAGATCGCCTACTGGAGAGGTCGCCTGGCCGAACAAGAGGGCGAGACCGACTCGGCCGTCGGTCACTATGTCACCGCCCTGGCTCAGGATCCCAACCATCCACTCTCAGAGGCGGCCCGACTCAGACTCGACAGCCCCGAGTTGGCGGCGGCCCGAAGAGCCAAAGGAGTGCGGCTGGCCTCTATCGACCGCACTCGCGAGCTCCATCAAGCCTGGATCCTGCTTGGTGACCAAGACCCTCTCGGGGTGGAGTCGCGCGGCCACCTGCTTCGCCACATGCAGAGCAGCTCCAAAGTCCGGCCGTTTCTCGAAATGCAAAGGATCCCGGCTGAAGAATGGGGAATCTGGGACATCGACCTCGACAGACCGGACGAGATCCTGCTCGCCCTCGGGATCGTCGAGCACATGTCACCGGCCGTTGGCGAGCACTTCCCCGCAGCCGACAACTCCCTGGCTCTGACAGCCAGCCACTTGCTGGCAGAGTCGGGACTCTACAGGCAGTCTCTTCGCTTCTCGGAGATCCTCTCCGATCGACTGCCCGACGACCTACCTCAGCGGTTCCTGCCGGTCGCCTATCGGCGCCTGCTCTACCCGATCCCCTACCGGCAGCTGATCCGCTCGAACGCCTCGAGCACCGGTATCAGCCCCCACCTGCTCACGGCCATCATTCGCGAGGAGAGTCGTTTCGACCGGATGGCCGTCTCCGCCGCTTCCGCCCGGGGCCTGACGCAGTTCGTGCTCGGCACCGCGCGCAGATACGCTCCGCAAATCGACAGGCCGAACCTGAAAGCCTCCGATCTCCATCGACCGGAGGTGGCCATCGCCCTGGGAGCCGCATATCTGGCTGACCTGATCGATAGGTACTCCGGTCACACCTTTCCCGCCATCGCCGCCTACAACGCGGGAGAGGACCAGGCCGACCTCTGGCAGAGCTACTGTCTCAGCCAGGAACCGGCAGAGTACTTCACCAAAGTGGGGTTCTCCCAGACCCGAAGCTACCTCGAGAAGGTAGTAGGGAGTTGGCTACAGTACGATGTGATCTACGGCTCTGAGACAGAGCAGGGCCTGTCAGGCACCGACCTGGTGGACGACGGGCGGTAGCTCTCTCTCCTCCTGGTCGAAGTAATCGACAACATCGGCATCCCGCCTCAGCTCATCGGTCCAACGCTCGATCTCTACGTTCAGCAGCTCCTCTTTCAGAATCTGCCGAATCGGCTCGCGTACCTCGCGAATCGCGGGAACGTCATCCTTGCTGGCCTCGAGCTGCGGAACCAGTACCTCGTCGTAGTAGGCCTGGATCTCTTCCAGGCCCACGAAGACCCTCGCTCCCAGGCGCTCTTCGACATAGATCAGGACCATTACCTGCCGGGCCAGCAGCTGACGAAGTCCCTGCTCGTCGAGGTCCAACTCCTGGAGGCGAGCCTGGAAGCTCTTCTGATCGGGGAACCGGGCTCGAACTGCTTCGAACTGCTGCTCGACCTGGTCGACCGGAACTTCAGCGAAGCCGAAGCGATCGACCTCGTGAAATCGGAGTTTCTCCTCGATAAGCCCATCGAGAATCCGTCGACGAAAGTGGGTCTCGTCCTCTCCCTCCTGCCGTTCGACCAATCCGATACCGATGGTCTGCTCCAATTGCGACTCCAGGATCGGGTCGTCATCGACCACAGCCAGAAGGCGATCTACCGGATTCTCCTCGGTGGCGGAGAACAGCACCGACGCTCCAAGAGTCGAGAAAACGACCAGAATGAGTGTGATCTTCTTCAAAGGGCCCATGGCGGCGGCATGCTAGCATAGCCTTCGAGTTCGAAACTCACCGTTGGGCCCTATGGATCTCGAGTTCCCATGGCGAACAAACTGACCGTCGGGCTGGCGCAGATCGATTGCACCCTGGGCGCCGTCGAGCTCAATATCCAGAAGCATTTAGAGTGGATCGAGAAGGCCCGCGAGCAGGGTGTCGAGCTACTCCTTTTTCCCGAGCTCTCGATCACTGGCTACCGCCTCCTGCATTTGACCAGCAGGGTGTCCTGCCGGATTGAAGAGGCCGAGACTCTCCAACAGTTGGCGGCAGCCACCGGTGAGATGGCTGTCGTCGTCGGCCTGGTCGAAGAGGATGGCCAGGGAGTCCTGTACAACAGTGCCGTCCTGCTCAGAGCCGGCCAGATCGTCCATGTCCACCGCAAGCTCTACCTTCCCACCTACGGCATCTTTCAAGAGGGTCGATTTTTCGGCGCCGGACAGCGCCTCGATCTGGCCCCCATCGGAGGAGAGAAGCTCGGCCTACTGATCTGTGAGGATCTCTGGCATCCGCGGCTGGCTCAACGACTGGCGGCGGGCGGCGGAAAGGTACTGGGAGTGCTGGCGGCAGGACCGGGAAGGGTCGGCTCCGGCGAGACTCTGGAGAGCCAGGAAATCTGGGAGTGCATCACACGCTCCACCGCCGTCGTCAACACGAGTTGGCTTCTCTACTGCAATCGGGTCGGATGGGAGGAGGGCACCTTCTACGCCGGTGGCAGCCATATTGTGAGGCCGGGTGGACAGATCCTCTGCCGGGGCGCCAGCCTCAAGGAAGACCTCGTGGTGGCAACTCTCGATCTCCGGGAAGTGGACCGGCTGCGCTGGAGGCTGCCCTTGCTGCGCTCCGAACGTTCCGATATCGAGGGTCCAGGATGAGCGAAACGAAGTACTGGATCCGGGACCGGTTGTGGCTCAACACCGCGCTGGCCGAGACGGTCCTGAGCGGATTCATCCGAGATGCCGTGGAAACCAGCCGGTCGAAGGGTGTCGTGCTCGGCCTCAGTGGCGGCGTGGACTCCGCGTTGGCAGCCGCTCTGGCTGCAATAGCGCTGGGGCCTTCCCGCGTCCACGCCTATCAGCTGCCCTACCGCACCTCCAATCCCGACTCGCTCTCCGATGCGGAGGTGGTCGCGAAGGCCTTCGATCTCGAGACAACTACCATCGACATCTCTCCCATGGTGGACCTGTATTTCGAGAATCTGGCCGAAGGCGAAATCGACAAAGTCCGACTCGGCAACAAGATGGCCAGGGAACGGATGTCGATCCTCTTCGACCAGGCCAAGAAGCTCGGCTGCCTTGTTCTCGGCACCTCCAACAAGACAGAGATTCTTCTGGGCTATTCCACGATCTTCGGCGACAACGCCAGCTCCATCAATCCCCTGGGAGACCTCTACAAGCAGCAGGTCTGGCAGCTAGCCCAACATCTGGGCGTGCCGCAGCAGGTCATCGACAAGAGGCCCTCGGCAGACCTCTGGCCCGGTCAGACCGATGAAGAAGAGCTCGGCTTCGACTATTCGAGCGCCGACGAGGTCCTCTGCTTGATGTTCGATCTGGGCTTGTCCCCGAAGGAAGTGGTCGATCAGGGATACCCAGCCAGCGTCGTCAGCCGCATCACCGCCCTCGAAGAGAAGAATCGCTTCAAGCGACGCCTGATGCTCATCGCCCGCCTGTCCGACAGCGCTATCAACCTGGACAGGGAAATTCCCCGGGACTGACCCGGCATGCCGGGCAAGCTCACCGTCGTCGCCACTCCCATCGGCAATCTGGACGACCTGTCACCGCGTGCCCGGAGCGCATTGTCCGAGGCTGACCTGATTGCGTGCGAGGACACTCGCCATACCGGGCGGATGCTCGCTCGGCTCGGACTCGAACCCAGACTGATCTCTCTCCACGAGCACAACGAGCGTCAGCGGGTCCCTCATCTACTCGAGCAACTGGAGGGTGGCCTCCAGGTGGCGCTGGTCAGCGACGCGGGCACGCCACTGCTCTCCGATCCGGGCTTCGTGCTGGTACGCGCCGCAGTCTCGGAGGCAATACCCGTAGAGCACGTTCCGGGTGCCTCGGCAATTCTCACGGCGCTGGTCGTTTCGGCGTTGCCACCCTATCCGTTCACTTTTCTCGGATTTCCTCCTCCTCGCAAGGGGAAGCGGCAGAGGTTCTTCGCCCGCTTCGCCGACCTCAGACACACGCTGGTCTTCTTCGAGTCCCCCCATCGCATCGTCGTGAGTCTCGAGGATGCAATAGAGTCTCTGGGGAATCGGCCTGCGGCGGTTGGCCGCGAGCTAACCAAGCTGCACGAGGAGGTCCTACGGGGACAAATATCCGAGATTCACGGCGAGCTGGCCCATCGACCATCTCTCAAAGGCGAGTTCACAGTCGTCGTCGGGCCACCCGAGAGGGGTTGAGGGTCTGGCACCTGTGCCAGACGATCTTTGAGGGCTTGGGGGCGTAGGGGCGAGGCCGTTTGTCACTTTGGCCGCTGAGCTGTCCATTTTGGGTGCTAAGTGGTGCTTTTTGGAGGGTAGGCTGGCACTGCTGGCCGGGACTGCCCAACGCCGGGTGGGAGGTCTTGAAGCGGCCGCCTCCTTGTCTCGTCATCGCGCGGGATCTCTTGTGCTCTATGAAGGTCCTGGCGCTGCGCTCGACTCGGCACCCCCTGTCGATCCACCCGAACGAACCTC
>JAUWSP010000357.1 GCA_030610025.1 Acidobacteriota bacterium
AGATCCGCGGCACTGAGAACCGCGCCCAAAACCAGCAGAGCCGAGAGGAACCACCTCTTCACGGCAACTCCTGCCACGCCGCGGCCCGATCCCTCGCGAGATCGAAGCGCCCGTCGCCGGCCTGCCATCTCAGCAGGGCTCCCTGCGCCTCGTCGATCGCGAGGAGGGGTCGATCTTCGGAGTCGTCCGCACCAACCGCCCGGCGACTGGCGACTCCCTGGCGATACAAGGCCAATACGGTCCACGAAGCCGGCTCGACGGTCTTGTACAACAGAAGCCCGCCCTCGTCGGTCTGTATGACACTCGGATACAAAGAGCCCTTCTCTCCAAAGGTCTCCGGCTCCGTCCACTTACCGGCGCCGAAGCGTGACGTCTTCATGCGGTAGTCGTTTCCGTCGTACCAGCTCCAGGCGAGCAGAGCTCCCCCATCAATCGCGAGCAATCGCGGAGTGATGTCGGGAACGGCGTTGTCGCCCGTGACTCGTGCTGGCTCCGTCCACTCTCCCTGGGTTCGCCGACTCCAAACGATCTCGTCGTCCTCGCCGTCGTAGGCGGCCCAGGCCGCCAACCAGCTGCCGTCCTCGAGGACGAGTGCCCGGGGAGCCACCTGACTACCGGGTCCTTTCGGGGAGACGAGCTCAGGCTCGCCCCACTTCCCGTGCAGCCACTCCGCTGCCCAGATCTCGAGGCCCCGAAGCTCGTTACCGGCCGCCCAGACTAGACCAGCCATGGCATCGTCCTGGATCAGGAGGATCGGTTGCCCACTGAGCTTGGCGCCTACGACTCGTGGCACGGGAATCGAGCTGATCGTGCCTTCGGTCTTCTCGAGCAGCAGCAGCTCAGTGCCGTCGGCAGTCGCCAGGTGACCCGCCGCCAACCATCCGGTGCGCGTGGGCTCCAGATCATGAATCGAGGTACCTGCTGGTACCTCAACCTCCTCCTCGGTTCCACCAAGACGGCCGACTCGGAGACTGTCCCGCCCCTGAACGGCGTAGAGCTCACCGCCCTCGCGTATGGCCTGGAGGACCCCGGCGGCACTCGTGGAGGCGGCCAGGACTGCCAGGCCCAGCAGAGTCATGATCTTTCTTGGAATCTTCAAGATGACCTTCGTCCGACAATCAGGGGGTGGAACGGAAGCCGATCTCCAACGATCGGGCCCGCAATGTTACTACGACGGCCCTTTCTTCTCATAACAACCCAAGGGCTGGGCCGATTCCGTCCCTACTCGAGGGCTTCCATCACCAATCGCTTGAGCCTTGGCAGGCCCACCGCCGGATTGCCTTGCAAATGAACCCGGATGGCCCGGCGGCCCCTTTCCTCCAGGACTACGAGATCACCACCCGCCTGGGCGGCCTTCACCACCCCGAAGGTGGAATTGCGCCCGGGGATGGCCAGGTCCTCTGCATCGTCGCCGGTAACTTGCAGAAAGACTCCCGTGTTGGGTCCCCCTTTGTAGGCTTGCCCGGTGGAGTGCAGGAAGCGAGGACCGAAACCGAGGCAGGAGGCGACGGAAAAGTGATTCCGAACCGCATGCCGGATGGTTTGCAGCTCCCGCTCGTTGTCTTCATTCATCTCGAGATAGGCCAACAGAGCGAAGTAGTCACCCGGTTCCAGGCGCTGAAAGTGAGCTCTCAGACAATCTACCAGCGAGGCTCCGTCCGCCTGTAGTCCCAGCGCCTCCCGATTGCGATCGTCTGCGAAGAGCAGCAGAGCACCCTCCTCGTCCCGGAGGACTGGATCAACGCCCGGCAGAGAACCGTACCGCTCGTACTCTTCGGCCAGGGCTTTGCTGACGAGCTTGCTGGCTTCCACATCGGGCTGATTGAAGGGTTCGACACCCATGATCGACCCGACAACCGCGGTCGCGAACTCCCACCGGAAAAACTCCGCGGCGAGATCGTAGCGATCAGCCAATGAGATCTGAACGACAGCCTGGCCGTTCTCGACCAACTGTCCGACGGCTCGATCCTGAGCTGGATCCGAGCCATCGTCCAAGCGCAGGTAAACGAACAGGCGATCCTCCCCATAGGCCTCCGGCCGACCGAACTCCTCCCGATCCACCGGAATGACAGCCTTGCCGTCCTTGCCTGTGGACTCGGCCACGAGCTGCTCCAGCCACGCTCCCAAATCTCGGATTCCTGGCGAGCAGATCAACGTCAGCTTGTCCCGGCCCTGGCGTTGGCTCTCGCCAATCAGCGCGCCCAGCAACAGGCCAGGGTTATCTTGGCCTTCCCCCGTCTCGGCGCAGGCCAGGGACATCGCTTCGGCGCGGGCCAGCAGGCGGCCCAGATCGAGTCCCATGACCGCCGCGGGCACCATTCCGAAGTTCGACAGGGCAGAGAAACGGCCGCCGATCTCCGGCACTCCAAGAAAGATCCGGCGGAAGCCCTCTCTCTCTGCGAAGCCCTGCAGGGCAGACCCGGGATCGGTGATGGCAACGAAGTGCTGGCCCGGGGCGTCCACCCCAGGATGCTGGCGTACCTGCTCTAGAAAGTAGTTCAAGAACACGTTGGGCTCGAGAGTGGTGCCGGACTTGCTGGAAACGATGAACAGAGTCGATTCGAGGTCGAGCCCTCTCTCCAGAGTCAGGACCTGACCAGGATCGGTCGAGTCGAGAATTCGCAGGCGAGGGCGGCCTTCCTGGGGCCCGAAGCTCTGGCTCAATACCTCTGGACAGAGGCTCGAACCTCCCATTCCCAGAACCACGACGTCGGTGAACTCCTCTTCCTGGATCTCCCGAGCGAACTCCAGCAGCGGTTCTACCTCCGCGCCCTGCTGGCCGACGATATCGAGCCACCCGAGCCAGCTCCCCTCGTTCCCGTTGGTCCACAGAGACGCATCCCGGGCCCAGAGCTGTTCGACCTTTCCCGTCAGCATCCACTCGGCAACGCGAGCGCGCACCTCTGTAGCTAGCCCTTCAGGAAGGGCGACTTTCATCTTGCGCATTGCAGCTCCTCATCACATCGTCGGGCCTCTCCCGACCATGAGCTCTGCACCAAGTCTACGTGACTCCCCGGCCGAGAATCGATGCTATTCGCGCCAAAAAGGCTGCAGTTCCCGACCCGAACCCAGGACAACAGCGATCGTGAGACCCCAGGAGGTCTCTCAACGACGATGTCGTGGTTCTTCCAGAAGCCAATAGAGAACGTTGTCGACGAAGATCGGGTCGCGGGTCAGCCCGAGGTGGTTCGTGAAGAGCATCAGGGTTGAATCCCAGGCCACGGGAGACTGTAGCGTTGGGGTCCACGCACCACCGACTCGCTCGTCCATCAGCGCGCTGGTCCTCAGCACACTGCCGTCCCCGGGTCCTTGATCGACCATCCTCAACCTGCCGGTGGTGGGATGTACCGCCGCCACCCGGGCTGTCGGCACCGCATCTCCCGCCACTAGATAGAAACGGAGGTCAGCAGGAGGAATGGCTGGCCTATCCAGCGCCGCAGCGAATTGTCGGGCCCTGGCGAGGGATTTCGTCAGGTGATCCACGGCCACCCGGCTGCGCTCGGTAGCGGTCGGCTGTCCTGGAAGCAGCCATTGCAAGACCTCATCCTGGTCCTCGTCGGCCAATCCCCACCCCATCTGCTGCCAGAGCTGCACGTCCAGGAGGTCGTCGATCGGCTCCCGACCTGGCGTATCCCACACCACTGCGCCGTGCCTCGTCCGCGGCAACATCTGATAGGTCGATGGGAAGGTCCCCAGGATCGCCGGCGAGTAGGTGGGAAGCATGGGACTGAAGCTTCGACCCTCGACCAGATCGGCCAGCATTTCGAGTGCGCCGCCATTGGGTGGCGCCACCAGGATCGCGCGATCGACAACTTCGGCGCCCGCCCAGGTGAGCTCGGGAAGTGAGCCGTCCTCCGGCAGATCGGCTCCCCCATACCGAAGGAAGTAGCGGGTCAACAGCCCTCCCATCGAATGAGCAACGATGTCGACGCGAACCTCGACCCCTTCAACACCAAATCGGAGTTGCATCTGCTGCTGAATGTAGGCCCGCTTCTCGACGATAAACTCCTGGAGGAGGCGGGCACTCTCGACGTTGTCCCTTCGAAAGTCGTAGGGAAACTGGAAGCAGGTGAAGTGCTCGTCACCCCAGTCGACCGCACC
>JAUWSP010000290.1 GCA_030610025.1 Acidobacteriota bacterium
ACGGTCATCCGGTCGATTTCCCGCTGATCGGGCTGCCCGAAGTTCAGCGCCACCTTGCTTACCGCCGTCGAGAGGAGGAACTTCTCGGCGCCGAGGTTCTTGGCCAAGAGACACGACGCCCAGTCCTTGTCGATGACGGCACCCACCCCCGCGAGGCTGCCGTCGGCCTGGCGGACCACCGGGATTCCACCACCTCCGACGGCCACCACGATGATGTCGTTCTCCAAGAGCGCCCTGATGGCCGACTCCTCGATGATCTCCAGCGGCCGAGGTGAGGCGACCACCCGCCGCCAGCCCCGCCCGGCATCCTCGAGCATTGCCCACCCGTCGTTGGCCTGGTGCTCTCGTGCTGTCGCCTCGCTATAGAAAGGTCCGATCGGTTTGGAGGGGTTCTCGAATCCCGGGTCGTTCGCGTCGACCACCGTCTGCGTCACGATCGCTGCCACCTTCTTTTCGATCCCGCGCCGCAGCAGTTCGTTATTCAGGGTCTGGCTGATCTGATACCCGATCGCACCCTGGGTATCGGCACCGCAGCTATCCAGCGGTACCTGATGCAGCACCTCCTTGGCCAGTTCCGAGCGCAGCAGGATGAAGCCGACCTGTGGGCCGTTGCCATGCGTGATCACCACCCGATAGCCCTCGGCAACGATACTGGCAATGTGATCGCTGGTCTCTCCACAGGCCCGGTACTGGTCGAAGACCGTCATGTGCTCGGAGTCCTTGATCAGGGAGTTACCACCCACCGCAATGACCACCAGCTTCTCCATGCGTCACCTCTCTCGTGGAATGTCTCGAGGACACGTCTCTTAGGCTATTATCCCGTGTCCGGGCCCATTTCGGGTCGGAAAGCTGGTCACCCAAATTTGCAAGGAGGTTTTCAATGCGTAGTTTTCTGGGAAGGGACATCCTCTCCCTCAAGGATTTCGATCGGGACGAGCTGGATCACATCCTCGAAGTAGCCGAGGAGCTGGCACCGATCGCCCGCAATCGTCAGAACACCGACCTGCTGAAGGACAAGATCCTGGCGGTGGCCTTCTACCAGCCTTCCACCCGCACACGCTTGGCCCACGAAGCCGCGATGCTCAGGTTGGGTGGCAAGGTCACCGGCTACTCCGACGCCAAGATGACCCGCGCCGGCGACTTCTACCAGGAGTCCATCAAGGACACCATCAAGATGCTGGAGTGCTATGGCGATGTCATCGTCATGCGCCACTTCGAGCAGGGCGCTCCCCACGAAGCCGCCCGCTGGGCCCAAGTGCCCATCATCAACGGTGGCGACGGCTGGGGCGAGCACCCCACCCAGATCCTCACCGATCTCTACACCGTGCAGCAGGCCAAGGGCCGTATCGATGGCCTGAACTGGCTAGCCGTGGGTGACATGCGGATGCGAACCATGCACTCTCTGGCCTACGCCCTGACCAACTACGACTGCCCCATCACCTTCGTCGCGCCACCCGAGATCTCGCTGACCGACGAGTTCAAAGCCGAGCTCGCGGGCTACGACCTCGAGTTTCGGGAGGTGGATCACGTCGAGGAGGCCATCGCGGAGGCCGATGTGATTCTGGTCGAGCCGGTGGTGCAACCCGACTACACGAAGTCCCGTGACGAGCGCGACGGGGATGTGGGTCTGACTCCGGCGAACTACAGGATCACCAGGGAGCTGCTCGAAGCCAAGGCCAAGTCGGACGCCGTCCTGCTGCACTCGCTGCCCCGCATGGACGAGATTCCCACCGATGTCGATGACACCCCCTGGGCCTACTACTGGCAGGAGGCCTTCAACGGCGTCGTGATGCGAATGGCACTGCTCGCTCTGGTCCTGGGGGCCAGGGAGTAGGTCCTCTTCAGCTCGTGTGGCGACGTGGAGCCGCTCGCTCCACGACTTCGGAGAGCACACTCGCCGGACTCTCGAAGCGTGACAGCAGAATCATGGCCGCCATCACATAGGGCTTGTGCTCGGCCTCGTGGTAGGTGGCCGTTCGGTAGCGATCGAACACGCTGGCGGCCACCTCCCCCTCCTCGCAGCTGACTCCCGTGATGTCCGCGGGCAGGCAGTGCATGTAGAGGGCCTTGCCCTCTTGCGTCGTCGCCATGAGCTCCTCGGTGCATTCCCACTGCTTGAATCTGGCGTTGTTCGCTACTGCCTCCTTCTCCAGCTCTTCCATCTTGCCGGCCTGCCCCGCGCGGAGGTAGCGCGTGCGCTTCTCCATCACATGGAAGGGAGCCCAACTCTTCGGGTAGACCACATCGGCACCGGCGAAGGCCTCTTCCATGCTGTGAACCAACTCGAAGGAGCCGCCCGAGCTCTCCGCCTGCTTCTCGGCTCTGGCCGCCGTCCCCGGCATGAGGTCGTAGCCCTCGGGGTGTGCCAGGGCCACATCCATCCCGAAGCGGGTCATCAGATTGACGATGCCCTGAGGCACCGACAGAGGCTTGCCATAGGAGGGCGAGTAGGCCCAGGTCATGGCCAGCTTCTTGCCCCTCAGGGCCTCGAGTGAGCCAAAGGTCTTCTCGAGATGCATCAGATCGGCCAGCGACTGGGTCGGGTGATCCCGGTCGCACTGCAGATTGACCACCGCGGGACGCTGCGGCAGTACCCCCTCCCCGTAAGCTTCGTCCAGGGAGCTCGCGACCTCGACCATGTACTCATGGCCCTCGCCGATGAACAGATCGTCGCGGATGCCGATGGCCTCGGTGAGAAAGGAGATCATGGCAGCGGTCTCACGCACCGTCTCACCATGTGCCACCTGGGTTTTCGTCTCGTCCAGGTCCATCAAGGACAGACCCAGCAGGCTGGCGGCACTGGCGAAGGAGAACCGGGTCCGGGTCGACTTGTCGCGGAAGAGGGAGACTGCCAATCCGCCGCGGAACAGGCGCGCATCGCAGTTGGCCCGATAGAGCCCCTCGAAGATCTCGGTGGCCAGGAGGAGCGCCTTCAGGTCGGCGTCCGATTGCTCCCAGGTAAGAAGACAATCCCCTCGGTGGAGGTTTGTCTCCGTCCGGCCGAGCTCTTCGATGAGTTGGCGAATCTGTTCCGACATCCGATGCTCCTTAGGTTCGTGGCGTCAGGCTGTTGATGTAGTTGACCCGATCCCCGTCCAGGATCGCCCGGCGCAGCGCGTCCATGATGAAGAAGTACGTCAGGTCTACCTCGCCTTCGGCTGTCCCTTCGAGGGTCCCTTCCGGGTCGTGGCGGTCGAATCGTACCCGGAAACCGGGCCCGTTGAACGTGATGTCACTCGCCTCGACCCGTAGCTCGAACTCCTGTCCTTCGAAGCGTCCTCGCACCTCGTCGCAGCCGGCCTGTCGCTCCATCTGGAATCCATCCAGATCGATCGAGCTTGTCCAGTCTTCGGCTCGACGGAAGAAGCGTGGCTTGACGACGTAGGGTCCGCCATCTTCAGGGCAGAAGACGTCGCAATTGCCACACTCGTTGCAGAAGTCGGCGAAGGTGCCTATCTGGTGCCGTTCCGCGAGTCTCAGGGTGCCCGTCTTCGACCACTCCCAACCCTCCGATCGCCGCTGCACCTTGATGACCGGAAGCTCAGCTTCTTCGATACGGTAGGTGAAGTTGGCATCATTGGGACAGACCGGCACGCAGAGGTCACAGGTGATGCAATCGAACAACTGCAGGTGGCGGCCGATCTTGCGCGGTGGGGTGGCGTTGTGCTCCTGCCCATATCGGGGATCCCGAGCCACGGCCTCGACATAGCGCTCGGTGTTCAGAAGCTTGGCGGCAGAGACCCACTGGGCGAAGAGATCATCCCCGGCAGTCTGTCTGAGATCACCTCCGTCCGGCAGGGCATCGAGGCAGGCCTCTCGGAGCTCATCTTCCAGCGGTCCTTCCGCCTGCTCGAGGGCCTCTTCGGCCAGGCCATGAGCCCTGAGGATGTAGTCGTCGATGGTCCGGGCACCTACCTCCTCCCTGCGTCGCGAGAGTTGGGCATGGTAGGCCTGCATCCTGCCATAGCCACCCTTCTTCAGCAGGTCGGTGCAGACCGTCACCGGCACGAGTCCCAACGCCACCGCGTCCGGGAAATTGACGCTGTCGATGCCGGCCGAGAACGATACCGGAATCCGGTCGCGGAAGTGTCGTCGAAAACGCCTCACCAGATGCATGGCAAGGACATGGAGTGGCGGTCCCGATAGATAGACTTCTCGTTCGCTTTCCGGCAGGAACCCCTGGTCGTTTTCAACGATGAGGGTATTCGTGAATTTGGCCCCCAGGCCCAGGCCGAGGGCCTGGGCTCTCTCCTCCAATCGCTCCATCATGGCGACAGCCTGCTCCCAGGTCGTGTCCCCCTCGAAGGCGCTGGCCGGTACCCGGATCCCTTGATAACCGAGACGGTCGTGCAGCAGCTCAGTTGTCTTTTCGCCGCCCAGCAGCATGGGATTGAACTTGACGACACAGTTGAGCCGGTACTCCTCCATCAGAAACAAGATGATGCTCTCGATCTCTCTCGGAGGGCAGCCGTGAAAGGTGCTCAGGGTGACCGTGTCCGCCAGAGCCACGGGAAAGTCCAGGTCGCGTAGCGTGCCCATCTCGGCAGGAATCTCACCTCGGAGCCGCTCCACGGTCTCCTTGGGC
>JAUWSP010000022.1 GCA_030610025.1 Acidobacteriota bacterium
GTATATAGCAAGGGAACTTTCAGGTCCCGACGGCGTAGACTTGGGGTAGGGACCGGAAGAAAAGCGTCAGGAGACAAGGAGGAACTCGTGCCAGACCCCAAGAACCCGCTTCGCAGATCTCGGGACCAACGGATGATCGCCGGTGTGTGCGGGGGCTTCGCCGAATGGCTCGGATGGGACGTGACCCTCGTACGAATTCTCTATGTCGTGGGGTCGATTCTCTCGGCAGCCTTCCCAGGGCTGTTGGCCTACGTCATTCTCTGGATCGTCATGCCCGACGCCGATCCAGCAGCCAAGGCACCCTAGGTGAAGCCCAGATCGACAAAGGTCGAAGGCTTGGAGTCCTGTCGCCGCACCTGGAGTGGTCACTGAGGTGTTCGGCAAGCGTATCGAGCTGTTCCGGCTGTTCGGGATTCCCCTGCGAATCGACCTGAGTTGGTTCGTCGTTGCTTTTCTTGTCACCTGGTCGCTGGCTGAGAATTTCTTCCCCTCTGTGGCCGTCGGCCTTTCGCCTGGCACCTACTGGGCCATGGGAGCGGTTGGCGCTCTGGGGCTGTTCGCCTCTGTAGTACTTCACGAACTGGCGCACGCGCTGGTGGCCCGCAGCTATGGCATGTCGATTCGAGGCATCACCCTGTTCATCTTCGGTGGCGTCGCAGAGTTGGAGACCGAGCCACCCGGTGCCAAGGCGGAGTTCATGGTGGCCATCGCCGGGCCCATTGCCAGCGTGCTGATCGCCGTAAGCTGCTTCCTGCTCACTGGCGTCCCATGGGGCTTCCCAGGCGCTGCCGTCGCAGTTGCCGTCCTGACCTATCTCGCCTTCATCAATCGCATGCTGGTCTTCTTCAACATGATCCCGGCCTTTCCTCTCGATGGTGGCAGGGTGCTGCGATCCGCACTCTGGCAGTGGAAGGGCAATCTGCCGTGGGCCACCTCCATCACGTCCAGGATAGGCAGTGGGTTCGGGATTGCTCTCATCGCCCTTGGCGGCCTTCTGATCGTGCTCGGCCAGAGTGGATTGAGTGGCATGTGGTACATCCTGATCGGCATGTTCTTGCGCAACGCCGCCCGGATGTCCTACAAACATCTTCTGCTGCGAAACGCCCTGGAAGGAGAGCCCGTCAGCCGCTTCATGCGAGCCGAGCTGATGGCCGTGCAGCGCTCGGTCTCTGTGGCCGAGGTGGTCGAGGGCTACTTCAACCGCTATCCGTTCGAGTACCTGCCGGTCGTAGACGGAACCCGTCTGATGGGCTGCGTGACGACCGATCAGATTCAAGAGCTGTCTCCCGAACAATGGGAACAGATGACGGTCGGGGCCATCGCCATCCCCTGCCCGCTCGAAAGCCTGGTACCCCCCGACAGCGATGCGATGGGCGCCCTGACCCGCATGAGCCACAACAAGAGCTCCTATCTGATGGTCGTCGAGGAGGGCCGTCTCCTGGGAGTCGTAGCGATGCGGGATCTGCTCGAATTCCTCTCATCGCAAACCAAGTTGCAGGGCGCTTGAGATTGCTTGACACCTTTGTGATCCCGGGATAGCCTGCCGCGCAAACAGGCAAGAGCAAGAACCACCTCGACAGTTCGATCAGGGAGGCCAGAGTGTGAGCGTAGAGGGACACGCCCGAGAGCAATGGGGCACAAGAATCGGCCTGGTCCTGGCCATGGCGGGCAACGCCGTAGGCCTGGGTAATTTCCTGCGCTTCCCGGTACAAGCAGCCCAGAATGGGGGCGGAACCTTCATGATTCCGTACTTCATCTCCTTCCTGCTCCTGGGCATCCCGATGATGTGGATCGAATGGGGAATCGGCCGGTACGGCGGTGCCCACGGCCATGGAACGGTGCCCGGCATGTTCGACGTGCTGACCGATCGCAAGAAGAAGTGGGCCAAGTATCTGGGCATCCTGGGCGTGGTCATGCCCCTGGTTGTCTTCATCTACTACACCTATGTGGCATCGTGGATGTTGGGCTTCAGCTTCTTCAGTCTCACCGGCGACTTCTTCGGTCTCGACGGCGTCGACGAGATGAGGGGCTACCTCTACTCCTATCAGAACATCTTCGAGTCCTCCTCGCATGGAGCCTGGGTTGCACTGCTCTTCTTCATCATCACCATCGGCTTTCTGGCCTGGGTCCTGTCGCGAGGTATCAGCGCCGGGATCGAGAAGCTGGCGCTCGTCGGCATGCCTATCCTCTTTCTTTTTGCATTCCTGCTGGTGGTACGCGTTCTGACCCTGCCCCCGGTGGAGGCCTCTCCAGCCGAAGGGCTGAACTTCATCTGGAACCCCGATTGGCAGAGCCTCGGCAACGCCAAAGTGTGGCTTGCGGCCGCAGGCCAGATGTTCTTCACGCTGTCGATTGGCATGGGGTGCATTCAGACGTACGCCTCCTACCTTCGCAAGAAGGACGACATCGCCCTGACCGGGCTCTCCACAGCCGCTACCAACGAGTTCGCCGAGGTCGTTCTGGGCGGCACCATCGCCATTCCGGCGGCGGTCGTGTTCTTCGGCGTCGCTGGCGCCACCGCCATTGCCAATCGAGGCTCCTACGACCTTGGAATCGTCGCCATGGGGGTTGTTTTCCAGGGTCTACCGGGCCCTCAGGTACTGGGCCAGTTGGCGGCTTTCCTGTGGTTCTTCCTGCTTTTCATCGCCGGCGTGACTTCCTGCGTAGCGTTGGCAAGCCCGACGCTGGCGTTCCTGCAAGAGGAGATGGGAATGACGCGGCGCAATGCGGCCAGAGTCGTGGCTAGCCTCGGGTTGTTCCTCGGCATGTTTCATGTCGTCTTCTATCAGAAGGGCGTCCTCAGCGAGTGGGACTACTGGGCCGGCACCTTCGGGCTGGTGCTCTTCGCCACCATCGAGATCATCCTGTTCTCCTTCGTCTTCGGTATCGACCGCGGTTGGGAGGAGCTGCACAAAGGTGCCGACATCCGGATCCCGCGCATCTACAAGCCGATCATGAAGTGGGTGACACCTCTGTTCCTCATTACGCTCCTGAGCTGGTGGAGTGTGACCGAGGCCTTTCCGAAGGTGATGATGCGAGGGGTCGATAGCGGCGATGTGCCCTATCTCTGGCTCGCCAGACTCCTCATGTTGGCTCTGCTAACCATCGGGCTCGTGCTGCTCAAGCGGGCCTGGGCAAGAAGGAACAACGATTCGTAACTGTCCAGGGCGAGATCCAATCTTCGGGAGCACTCCATGACACCATTCGCCGTTCTCTTCATGTTCACCAGTATGGCCTGCGTGACCGCGCTGGCCGGGTGGTGCCTCTATCGCATTCTCACCACCCCTCCACCCTCGGAAGATGGTGACTGAGCAGTGGATCGATGCAACGCAGGGGCCTCGACCAGGCGAAGTGCCACAGCTGGAACCACTGTTTTCCTTCTGGCCGTGGCCTTGTTGGGCGGTTGCGGAGGATCTGAGGACCAGGCAGCCGACGTCCCGGCCAGGTCCTACGAGATGCGAGGTATGGTTCGTCAGATCTCAGAACCCGACGTCGAAGAGCGCCAGATCTGGATCCACCATGAGGCCATCGACGATTTCGTGGACATCCGTGGCAACACCGTGCCCATGGATGCCATGACCATGCCCTTCTACATCGCCGAGTCCGTGGATCTGACGCAGGTCGCGCCGGGTGACAGAGTGAGCTTTCGTCTCGACGTGGATTGGAGCGCCGGCGTGCCGGCCCGCATAGGCTTCCTGGAAGTCCTGCCCGGCGAGACCCGCCTCAGCTTCGAAGGCAGTGACACTCCAGAATCAGCCGAGCACGGCGACGGACACTAGCCCGGCTCGACCAGGCTGGCGAGAAACCCCTCGCAACGCTGCCTGAACTCCTCGGTCCACTCATGGCCGCCAGGGAAGCGGACCACCTCGGCGTCACATCCCAGCGCGCTCAGTAGTTCCAGGTCCGCGGTGAGCTTGTCTTCGTCATACCACTCGTCCGACAGGCCCCGACCGATCAGCACTCGCCGGCAGGTCGCCAAGCCCCGCTCAGCCAATTCTGGTGGCACATCGCCGCCCAACGCCACGACCCCCTGGCACGGATGTCCCGCGCCTGCGGCGGCTCGATAGGCCATGGCGGTCCCTTGGGAGAAACCGAGAAAGACAAGAGGCCCTGCGACCTTCCTGGATGCCAACACCCGCCTGACGACCTCGCTGACGAATGCGATGTTGTCTGCAATGGCGAAGTCCCGATCCTGCCGGGTCATCCAACTGGCCACGACCTCGCGGGATCTGGAATCGTAGAACCGGTTGAGACCCTGGACCGAGACGACCGTCCAGACGTCCATGCCCGGGATGGCCTCGACCTGGTCCAGCATGTCGGAAGCGTTCATGCCGTAGCCATGAAACACCACCAGCAGACCGTGCACGTCCCGGGCTGCCTGGCGCACCAGGTACCGGCCGTGAACGCGAGTCGGCACGACTTCGACGATGGGCTCATCGGGCATGCAGGACCTCTCAGCGACGTCGGGACCTGTGCAGAGGCGCAGCCAACCGCTCGACTTCGGCAGCGAGAAGCTCCGGGAGGTCGCTCCTACCGCGGTTCTCCTCGACCAGACGAACCAGAGCGCTACCGACGACAACACCGTCGGCCACCTTGCCGACTGCGGCCACTTGCTCCGGCGAAGAGATCCCGAATCCGACTGCCAGTGGCAGGTCCACTCGCCGTCGAATCTTCTTCACGTCTCGCTGAAGCTCGCCAGTGAGGTTCTTCTGGACTCCTGTGACGCCGGTCCGCGAGACGTAGTAGACGAACCCGGACGAAGCTTCTGCCACGATCTTGACGCGCTCGGGCGTGCTGGTTGGCGACAGTAGATAAATCGAATCGACACCCGCCGAGCCACAGAGCTCACGGAAGCCTCCGTCGGCCTCGTCCGGAGGCAGATCGACGCACAGAATGCCGTCGACACCGGAGATCGCGGCCTGTTCGGCCACGGTCTGCAGGCCATGCGCCAAGAGCGGATTGAAATACGAAAACAATACGATGGGCGTTTCCACTCGAGCCCGGACCCGGGCGATCATCTCCAGGATGCCGGGTAGCGTCACGCCGGCTTCCAGAGCACGAACCGCGGCCCGCTGATTGACGGGGCCATCTGCGATCGGATCGCTGAACGGCACCCCCACTTCGATCAAGTCGGCGCCGCCTTCAGCCAGGGCTTCGATGAGGTTTGCCGAGGTCTCCAGATCGGGATCCCCGCCGGTGAGGTAAGGAATGAATGCGGCCCGCTTCTCTTCACGACAACGGGCAAATGCTGCTCCGATCGTGCTCATCGATCGCCCCCCCAGACAACATTCTTCCAGGTCTCAGCAGGGTGCCGGTCGGCTCCCGTTTCCCTACTCTTGGACTCGCTCTTGTTCTTGTCGGCGTCGAAATCGAGCACCGACTCGACATCCTTGTCGCCCCGGCCCGAAAGGTTGATCACGACGATCTTCTTGGGCGAGAGGTGACGGGCGTGCTTGACCGCCTCGGCGATCGCATGCGCCGACTCCAGTGCCGGCAGAATTCCCTCGGTAGCAGCCAGGAGATGAAACGCCTCGATGGCTTCCACATCGCTGACCGCCGTGTACTCGACCCGGCCCTCTTCGTGAAGAAGAGCATGCTCGGGTCCGATTGCAGGGTAATCGAGACCGGCGGAGATGGAGTGTGTCGTGGCGATCTGTCCATGCCGATCCTGCAGAACCATTGTTTTCGTACCATGCAGGACTCCCGGTCGACCACCCTGGAAGCGCGCAGCGTGCTCGCCGAGGTCCTGGCCAAAGCCTCCCGCTTCGACACCGATCAGGCGAGTCCTGGACTCCTCCAGGAAGGCGCTGAACAGACCGATCGAGTTGCTGCCGCCGCCAACGCAAGCCACCGCCAGGTGGGGCCAGTCCTGCCCCACTTGCTTGCGCAGCTGTCGGCGCGTCTCTTGCCCGATGACCTTTTGGAAGTCCCTGACCATTCGTGGATAGGGATCGGGACCCAGAACCGAACCGAGAACGTAGTGGGTCGTGCGAACATTGGTAACCCAGTCACGTAGCGCTTCGTTGATCGCATCCTTCAGCGTCCGGCTACCGGAATCCACCTGAATGACTTCCGCGCCCAGCAGTCGCATGCGCTCCACATTCAGGTGCTGGCGGCGCATGTCCACCTCACCCATATAAACCGTGCAGGTCTGTCCGAGAAGTGCTGCAGCCGTAGCTGTCGCCACGCCGTGCTGACCCGCTCCGGTCTCGGCAATGACGCGCTCTTTGCCCATGCTCTGAGCCAGTAGCGCCTGACCGATGGCGTTGTTGATCTTGTGCGCTCCGGTGTGAAGTAGATCCTCCCGTTTGAGCAGTATTCGAACGCCACCCAGGGCACTACTCAGTTTCTCGGCGAAATACAGCGGCGTAGGACGACCCGCGTAATTCGTCAGCAGGTCCTTCAGTCGACGCTGAAACTTGCGTTGCCGGCTGACCTTGTCGTAGGACCGCGCCAGCTCATCCAGCGGCGCCATGAGCGTCTCCGGAACGAATCGCCCCCCGTAGGGGCCAAAGTAGCCTGGTCGTTGATCACTCTTCTTGCGCATGGTGCACCTCGTGAATGAACCGCTTCATCAGCTCCGGGTCCTTGACTCCGGGCTGCGATTCTATGCCTGAACAGACATCGACGATATCAGCGTCACTCCTGGCGATGGCTTGCAGCACGTTGGACGGCCGCAGGCCACCAGCAACGATCACCGGCTTGTCGTGGCTCAGACCCGCCACCCTTTCATACGGCCAGGAGACTCCGGATCCACCGAAGAGGGTCGGATGATCACAATCGAAAAGGTAGGCCCAGACATCGGGAAACTCGAGAAGCGTCGAGGCGTCGAAGTCCCGGCCCGCTCGAAACACCTTGATTGCCGAACCTCCGAAGACGCCCACCAGGTCCGGGCTCTCGTCACCGTGGAACTGCAGCAGGTCCAGCCCCACTTTCCTGGAGACCTCCCGAATCTCGCCCTCGGTCTGGTTGACGAACACACCCACCAGCTCCACCTGTCCTCGGATGCTCTCGGAGATCTCGCGCGCCCTCTCCACGCTCAAGCACCGCGGACTTCCAGGCCAGAAGTTGAGACCCACGAAAGCGGCTCCCATCTCGGCGGCCCTCACAGCATCCTCTCGACGGGTCACACCGCAGATCTTGATTCGAGTCCGAGCCATGGCTACCTCGGGCTCCTCAGAGCCCGCCCATCAATTCTCGCAGCTTCGCGCCCGGGTCGTCAGCCAGCAAAAGAGCCTCGCCGATCAGGAAGGCGTCGAAACCCGCCTTGCCCAGCCGGTCGATGTCGGCACCGGCTGCAATACCGCTTTCAGAAGCCTTCAGAGCGCCCGATGGCAGGCTGCCGACCATCTCCATCGAGCGGTCCAGGTCGACTTCGAACGTCTCGAGGTCGCGATTGTTGACGCCGACGATCTCCCAAGCCGACTGCGACAGCTTCTCCAGGTCGGCAGCCTCATGGGTTTCGATCAGAGGTACCAGCCCGAGATTTCGGGCGTAGGTCGCATAGGCAATCAGCTCGGCAGCGGAGAACAGGGCCGCAATCAGGAGAACGGCATCCGCTCCAGCCTGCCGGGCCCACTCCAACTGCACCGGATGCACGACGAAGTCCTTGGCCAGGGTCGGCAGGCCGCTCACTCGGCGACATTGGGCCAGCAAGTCGTAGCTGCCGAAAAAGAAGTCGGGCTCGACCACTACCGACAAGGCGGCGGCGCCCTGACGCGCATAGACCTTCGCCTGGCGAAGCGGATCGACTCGGTCTCTCAAGCAACCGAGGCGGGGCGACCCCATCTTGACCTCGGCGATCAGGGAACGACCGCTGTGGCGCCGTAACGAAGCCGAGAAGTCGTTTTCCAGCAGGCAGTCGCCTTCGGCCTCAGCCCTGGGAAGCACTGCTTCTCCAGAACCAGCCTCGACCTTCAGACGACGGTTCTCGACAATCTGTCTCAGGATGGCCGCCAGCGGACTCACGCCTGTTCAACCCCCGAACGGGTCGAGAGCTCGCGCAGCTCTTCGAGCTTGGCCAGCCCTTCACCGCGTGTCAGCACACCTCTCGCCGTCTCCAGCCCCTCTCGGAGGTCACCGACTCGACCCCCGACATAGAGAGCCGCTGCCGCATTGAGGGCCGTGATCTCGGCGAGGGGGCCAGGCTTGCCCTGCAGCACGGTCTCCATCATCGCCGCGTTGGACTCGGGGTCGCCACCGGCGAGTGACGACATCTCGACTCGGGTGAGGCCAAGGGACTCGGGAGTCAAGCGAAACGTCTCCACGTTGGGGCCTCGCACCTCGGCAACCCGGGTGGCGGCGGTCGTCGTCAGCTCGTCCAGGCCATCCTCACCATGAACGACCAGGGCATGATCGCAACCCAGCCTGGCCAGCACTCTCGCCATCAGGGGAACGAGCTCCGCTGCGTAGACTCCCAACACCTGGCGCCGAGCGCCGGCCGGATTGGTCAGGGGCCCCAGCAGGTTGAAGATCGTCCGAATGCCCAGGCTTCGTCGTACAGGCATCACCTCCCGCATGGCCGGGTGGAAGCCTGGAGCAAAGAGAAACGCCAGGCCGATCTCATCCAAGGCCTGTCCAGCCTGCGAAGGGCTCATCTCGATCTCGACCCCGAGCGCCCCCAGGACATCGGCGCTCCCGGAGCGGCTCGAGACGGATCGGTTGCCGTGCTTGGCGATGGGTGCACCGGCCGCCGCCGCTACCAAGGCCGCGGCAGTCGAGATATTGAAGGTTCCGCTGCAGTCGCCACCCGTGCCACAGGTGTCCACCAGCCCCCGCCTCTCGCTACAGACGGGAACAGCCCTGCCCCGCATCGCGATTGCCGCGCCCGCGATCTCTTCGGCGCTCTCGCCTTTGGCAGCCAGTGCGACGAGCAGCGCCGCCTTCAGTGCATCGTCCAGCTCACCGTCCATCAGTCGACCGAAGAGCTCTGCGGTCTGGTCCTGCGTCAATCCCTGGCCGGAGAGGAGGCTCGCCAGTGCGGCGGAAGGCTGAATCTCGAGATCACTCATGGGCGGCTTGCAGCGCTTCCGGGCTCTCACAAAGGGCCAGGAAGTTGGCCACCAGTCGTGGACCGCAGGTCGTCAAGATGGACTCCGGGTGAAACTGGACTCCCCAGTAGGGCTGCTCGCGATGCCGCATGCCCATCAAGGTCTTCTCGTCGGTACTCCAGGCCAGAGGCTCCAGCTCGGCCGGCAATCCCTCTTCTCGAACCTCCAGGCTGTGATAGCGCGTGGCCACGAACGGATTGGGTAGTCCCTTGAAGATTCCCTCGTCGAGATGGCGAATCTGCGAGGTTTTGCCATGCATCAACTTGGGTGCCCGCTCCACCCTGCCGCCGAAAGCGGCCCCCAGAACCTGATGCCCGAGACAGACACCGAGAATCGGGACCGCCGGGCGCCGCTCGACCAGATCGAGGCAAGCTCCCGCTTCTTCAGGACGTCCCGGCCCAGGCGAGAGAATGATCCCAAGCGGCCGCCGAGCGAGCATTTCCGCGGCGCTCTCCGCATCGTTGCGCAGCACGGTCACCTCGATCTCCCGACTCCACAACAGCTGGACCAGGTTGTAGGTGAAGGAATCGTAGTTGTCCACTACCAGAATCATGAAGTCGCCTGGCCTGCCTCTCACTTGGGTTGGAAAGCAACGGCGAGCTCGACCGCCGCCCGCATGGCCGCTGCCTTGTTCTCGGTTTCGCGAACCTCCGCCGCCGGATCCGAGTCCGCAACGATACCAGCCCCGGCGGTGAAAGAAATCTCTCCCGGACGCACCACCAGCGTTCGAATCGTGATGCAGGTGTCCATGTCACCGCTGTAGGAGAAGTAGCCCACAGCTCCAGCATACGGGCCACGCGATTCCGGCTCCAGGTCGTCGATGATCTCCATGGCCCGGATCTTCGGCGCTCCCGAAACGGTACCGGCCGGGAAGCAGGCTACCAGCGCCTCCAGAGGGCTACAGCCGGCCGCCAATCGCCCCTCGACGCTGGACACGATATGCATGACGTGGCTATAGCGCTCGACTTCCATGAAGCTGGCGACTTCTACGCTGCCCCCCTCGGCTACCCGACCGATATCGTTGCGGCCGAGATCCACCAACATGAGGTGCTCCGCACGCTCTTTGGCGTCCGCCAGTAGCTCTTCGGCCAGTCGCCGGTCTTCGGCCGGCTCGGCCGAGCGATGTCGGGTTCCGGCGATCGGTCGGGTCTCGATCCGGTCGCCGGTCTTGCGAAGCAGCATCTCTGGCGAAGCACCGACGATGGATACCTCCGGAGCCTCGAGCAGCACCATGTAGGGACTCGGGTTGACCATGCGCAGCGATCGATAGAGAGCCAGAGGCTCTGCGACCCGCTCCATGCTCCATCTTCTGGCCAGGACCACCTGGAAGATGTCACCCCGTTCGATCAACTCTTGGGCCCGTTCGACGCACTCTCGAAAGCGGGCTCCACCCATCGAGGGCGTCGCCTCGAGCGACACGTCGGTAGTGGTCGGTACTTCCACAGCAGTGCCCTGACCCGGAGTCGTCAGGAGCCCGGACAGCACGTCGAGCCGCTGCATGGCCTCCTCGCGACTCACCTTTCCATCGATCTCGTTGGAGACCGCCACCACGCGCTGTCGGACATGATCGAAGACCACGACAGCGTCGAAGCGGGCCAGAAGAGCGACCGGAAGCTCCATCCTGTCAGGGGGTCGGGAGGGCAGATACTCCTGCTCCCTTATCAGGTCGTAGCCGAAGTACCCGACAAATCCTCCCGAGAATGGGAAGGGTGGCTCGTCGGATGAGAAGCGATCGATCTCCTCGGACAAGGCCTCGAGAGGAGGCCCCTCGATCCTCCGCCGGTCGCTTCCCTCCTCGACCTCCAACCTGTCATCCATCAACCGATACACAGCTTGCGGCCCGGCACCGAGAAAGCTGTAACGGGAGATCACTTCGCCACCCGTGACGCTCTCCAGCATGAATCGGGTCGGCGACAGCGAGGACAGCCTCCGATAGACCTCCAAAGGCGTCAGGCTGTCGGCCAGGAACTCCCTCATATGGGGCCTGACGTGTTCTCGATCGGCCTGGCTGGAGCTCATCGTGAGACCGACTCCGCTATGCCCTGGCCTCGAGACCCAGAAGCTCCCGACTCTCCGCCTCGGGCATCTCCTGCCCTGTCATGAGCCTGAACTGTGGAATCGCCTGGTAGAGGAGCACTTCCCTACCATCGATCGCGATTCGCCCCGAGGCACGAGTCGCCTGCACGAGCCGCGTCGGACCCGTCCGACGGTAGACCAGATCGACGACGATCGCTACCGGGTTGAGCCGGTCGGGTTCGAAAGGCAGCTCGTCGTCGTCCTGTCGGCCCAGCGGAGTGGCGTTCACCAGGCAATCGAAAGGTCCGGGGTCGAGCTCGTCGAGCGCGACAAAAGGCAAGCGCAAGTCGGCAGCCGCCTTGCGACCTCTCTCCGAACCTCGATTGACCATCGTCACGGACGCTCCTTCCGCCCTCAACGCAGCGGCAGCGGCTCGGCCGGCACCCCCGGCACCGACGATCGCCACCGACCTGCCTTCGAGCCTCACGCCCTGACGTCGAATCGGCTCGGTGACGCCTATGCCATCTGTTGAATCGGCCTGCCAGACACCCTCTTGCTTGAACAGGGTATTGGCAGAACCAGTCCACTCCGCCAATGGGCTGACAGCGCCCCCCACCGCCACCGCGACACGCTTGAATGGCGACGTGACGCTCAACCCCTCGAGCTCGAAGCCCAGCTCACCGAAAGTGCCGCTCTCGACGACCTCCAACCAGAAATCTCCGAACGCCTCGACATGAAACGGCAAGTAGAGACCCTCGATCCCGAGTTGCCGATAGGCGTGGTTGTGGATTCTCGGAGACAGACTCTGCGCCACATCGGTGCCGACGATGCCGTAGAGCCGACCAACCTCCGGCAGGGCCGGCAGACCATAATCGACGATCAGTTGCTCAATGCTCGGCTGACCCCGGGCCGCTGGCTTCTCGTTAGCGGAGCCGAAGACCAGGGGTGCCCCCAGGCGTGGGGCGATCAAGCGAGTCCAGGTACCGATCGCTCCGGTCGCGAAGGCGATGACATCATCGCGCCCGAGTGAATGAAGGAGGGCGAGGGGAGCTACCTCCTGTCCCGGCTGCGCGGCATGGGGAATCAACTTGTAGTACCTGGCCTCTTCTGCGCTCTGCCTCGCGAATATGCTCTGCAGCTCGCCAAGAGTCCCAGGCGCGCCATGCCATGAAACGAGTCGAGTGGAGGCCGGCACGGCCTTCAACACGTCCGGATCCAGGTCTCGGTCCACCTCCAGGTCTACGAGATCGAAGCGAGTGGCGGCTTGAATCAGGCGCTGGTGTCGTCGTTCGAGTGAGGCCTCGGATCGTCCGCCCTCGGCTCGACTCCGCAGGGTGTAGAGCAGCTCACCCCGAAAGTGAGCCCGCAGCCATTCGGGCTCGACCTCGCCTACGAGATCGGCGCGCAGCTCCAGGATCTCTACATGCTCGGAGAGGCGGGCAAGCTCCTCCTCCGATGGCCTCTCTGTGAGGGTGGCTACGAGAACAGCAGTCGAGCTCAAATGCTCAACTCCTCGCTAAGTCTCAGTTCGAAAACCGTTTCAGGAGCAGTGCTCCATTGGAACCACCGAATCCGAAAGAGTTCGTCAGACCAAACTCGAACTCCGCCGACCTGGCCGTTCCAGGTACGAAGTCCAGGTCACAGTCGTCACTCGGGTGGTCCAGATTGATGGTGGGGGGCAAGATCTGATGGTGGAGGGCCAGCGCCAGAACACCGGTCTCCAGGCCACCAGCAGCTCCGAGGAGA
>JAUWSP010000219.1 GCA_030610025.1 Acidobacteriota bacterium
CTGCGCTCGACTCGGCACTCCTTGTCGAACCACCCGAACGAACCTCTCGGAACCGACGGTGCCAGATCGGCCAAGGGGTCTCCTGAGTCGGAGGGGCATGGTCGGGTGAGGCCGCAGACTCAGGAGACCCCTTGGTCGATCCCATGCACCCGGATACCCATCCAGGGTTCGGCCTGGGGACCTCCAGGACCTCAGGGACCACCCGGACGGATCTCCCCGTGAGAGAGATCAGGATCAGTCGGGCCTAGAGAGGGTCCTGGACCGAAACCAGGATCCTCTCCACTTCGACGTCCAGATTCTGCCCCTGGATGGCGATGGCGCCCGAGGGTGGGGTGGAGAAGCGATCGGGGGCAGAGAGAATCAACCTGCGGCCGAGGAAGACCTGGAACCCAAGGTGGTCGTACAGCAGGTTGAGACGATAGAGCTTCCCAATGCGGAGCCTGGTCGGTCTGGATTCCCGGTGGATGACCTCAGCGTTGTCTGTCTGCACCAGAGTCATGGTTCCCTTGCGGGGACTGAGGACGACGGATGCATGGGTGGCAGCGTCCTGCCGCCAGGCCTGGACGGTGATCTTCTGCGCACTACCGCTGCCACGCAGGTGGCGCATTCTCAGCCAGATCGTTACCTGCGCAGCCGTTTCGGTGGGCAGCAGTGAGGGAGCGATGGCGGAGAGTCGACCATCGACGGCCCTTCCTCGGAGCCCTGCGGGGTTCAGGTCCCATCTTCCCACTTCGAACTGCCAATCCTCGGGTAGCGAGAGGTTGGCCGAGCTTCGTTCCAGGAAGTCGGTTGCAAAGATCTTCGTCCAGCCAGACTCCTTGGGTCCGTCTCGGTCTCTCAAGCGAGCGACGAACCACTCCCCATCGTCGTACGCGAGAGAGTGCGCGGTCTTCAGATACCGGGAGACCTTCTCGCCTTCGGGAGTCTGCAGATCACTCCAACGTCCCATCATGGAAGAAGCACCGCTTGCGAGGAGTCTCTGGACCGATCCCTGGGTCTCGGAGGCGCAGCTACGGCCCCACCCCCTTCGGCGAGCCAGGTAGAGCCAGGTCGGGTTCGTGGCGTTGCAGGACACGACGATCTCTGAGGGAGAGGTGTTCTCTTCCAGGATCTGGGCTGCCATGAGGTCCTGGCGGGCCGGATATCCACGGACTCCGAGTCCAGCCTCTTCCTCTAGATAGCCGGCATAACGGTAGAGACCGAGGGTAACGATGGCGACAGCACAGAGAGAGAGCAAGAGCCGGTTTGCTTCCATTCTGCGATCGAAGAGCTTGCCCAGGAATCCGGCGGCTGGCAACAGCAGTGGCAGGCTGTAGTACTCGTGGTCGTAGGCCCCCTGATTGGCGATGAGCAGGACGATGACGACTGCCAGGAACCAGACATCCAGCAGACGCTCCCGCCGAGACCGTCGCGGCAGGAAAAAGGCCACGATCAGCAGAACGAACCCGACCCAGGTAACGAGCCGACCGGCGATGAAACCGAACACCAGCCGGCTGTAGAACTCCGGCGACATCAGCAGAGGCCAGTTTCCCCACTTGTCGCTGCCGGCCGTCGTCAGGATATTGAAACTGGCCCCATAGGTTGTCCCGAGATCGTGGGCGTGCCAATACCAGAGGCCCACGGGGATTGCCACGAGGAGGGCGTGAAGCCAGATCTTCCATTGCAGTAGTACCCGCGACCCATAGCGCCGCCAGCCGAGCCAGAGCAGGGGAAGGCCGAGATAGAGGTTGGTGAGCTTCAGCAGGCAGGCCAGGGCGACCGCGCCGGCCGAAAGCAGGTAGTAGCCCCAGGAATCTTCTTCGCTCCAGCGCAGAAACCAGTAGATGCCCGCTGCGCTGGCCGCCAGCATCCAGGACTCGGGCATGATGGCGCGGCCGAAATAGAGGCTCAAGGGCAGCAGGGCCAGGAAGAAAGCGGCCCAGAGGCCGGCTACCTCGCTGATGACTCTCCGGACGATCAGATACAGGAACCCAATCGCCATGAGAGAGCCAGCGACAGCCAACAACCGGGCTAGCCATTCCGCCTCACCCACGGCTGCATAGCCGAGCGAAGTGACCCAGGGATAGAGTGGAAACTCCATCTCGACGTAGCCCGGAACAGCCCAGTCGATCTGGGGAGAGAGAAGCCGGTGTCCGTTCTCGTAGAAGTTGCGGGCGACGCTTGCGGTGTCGCATTGGCGCCACGCATGGCGGCCCACGGGCCTGGAATCGAGATGGATCAGGCGTGGCAGCAGAGCCAGAACCAGGATTCCCAGCAACAAACGATGTCTCTGAATCACGCTTCCCTCAAATCGTCGATTCACCGGGCAGGGCTGGGTACCCTGGAAGGCTCTATGTTAGTCCACAGTTACCGACTCCACTGGCTTCGGAGCCCTGTAGGGGTAGACTCGGTGTCGCAAATGTTAAACTCAGGGCAAGAACAAGGCGGAGGTGTAGCTATGCAGACAATGAAACGTACCGTGATCGCCTTTACTGTGCTTGCTGCTTTGGTAGTTATGCCAGCGGTGGCCAACATCTTCACCGTGCATCTGACCAACGGTGCGACCTTCGAGACTCGCTATCAGCCCAAGCTCGTCGCAGAAGATTCCAGCAAGGTGGTGTTCGTCACCGACGTGGGCAACCGAATCTATGTCCACGTGGACGACATCAGCGAAATAACACACTCCTCCGATGTCCGGGGTTTTGGAACGATGATCAACACCACGACCATCGCTCTGGGGTGGGCGCCGAACGACAATCCCGTGCCAGGCGAGGCGGATCCCAGAGCTGACATGCTGAACTATCTGCGGGACCAGCAGAGGGCTCGGCCGGACTACTCCGTGGATCAGTTCGTCTCGACTGAAGAAGCTGGGATCGGTGGCGGCCTGCCGGCCTGGGATCTGGCTCCCGGAACGCTTGGCGGCGGTCAGACGAATGTGATCGTGCCGCCACGGGCTCCCGCTCCGGCACCTTCCGAGGGTGGTGGCGGACCGGGCGGTGGTGGACCGGGCGGTCCCGATCAGTAGGCCCACAAACAAGGGTTTCTTTTTGGCCGCAGGCGGGTAGAATGCCCCCTGCGGTCTTTTACGTTGCGCGACAGCGTTTCTTTGACAACTCAGGCGTCGTGGTGACCCTTGGGCTCGGTGTGTCAGCCGGGCTTGGGGTCCCGAGGGAAGTCGGTGAGAAGCCGGCGCGGCCCCCGCCACTGTAACCGGGGACAAAACCGGGAAGCCACTGCACGGAGATTTCGATCCGCCGCCGTCGGTCGTCGCGAGACGATTGAAGGCGATGGGTCTGCCGTGTGGGAAGGCCCGGGAGTAGCGTGATCCGGAAGCCAGGAGACCTGCCACTACGCCGACGTTCTGCTTTCAGCAAGGCCCAGTCGAGTCTGGGCCGGCTGGTGTTCCCCCGGGGTGAGGGGACGACGGCGCATCATGCCTCCGTCGCCCTGCCCTCTCGAGGGGCAGGGCGTCTTGCATTGGAGGATGCATGATGCGGAACTTACTCGTGCTGATCGGAATCCTCGGGGGTGTGGTTCCGGTCGTTGCGCAGGCCCCACAACCACAACAGACTCTCTTCGAAGAGGCGATCGTCGTGACCGCCTCGCTGGACGGTGAGCAGGAGAACGATCTGCCGGCGGCGGTGAGTGTCATCGAAGCGGCGGAGATCGAGGCCCGACAGACCACCGGAGTGGCCGACTTGCTGGCCACGCTACCCTCGATGACCGTTGTGCAATCAGGCTCGCCTGGCCAGGTGACCTCATTGTTCACTCGCGGCACCAACTCCGATCAAACGCTCGTGCTGTGGAACGGAGTCGAGTTGAACGATCCCTATTTCGGTGGCTTCAATTGGGCCTTCATGCCGACCGAAGGCGTAGGGCGTGTCGAAGCGGTGCGTGGGCCGTTCAGTTCCTTGTATGGCGGCGATGCCGTGGGCGGCGTGGTGCAGATCCTCTCGGCACCACAGGAGGGAGCCGATTTTCAGCTGGAAGGAGGGGAGAACGGCTACGCGCGCGGTCAGATCAGCGCCTCGACGAGTCTCGGAGCGACGCGTGTCGAGGTGGCGGGGCACCTTCGACGTGGGGACGGTCAGGTAGACAACGACTTCTTCGATGGCGAGGCCTTGATGGCCAGGGCCGAGTGGGAGATGCAGCCCGGGATGAGTCTTGGCCTTCTGGTGCGAGCCGCTGATACCGACACGGGGATCCCGTTCAGCGGCGGAGCCCCGTCTCCCGAGCGAAAAATCTCCTGGCAGGAGAGACTGGTGGCGGTACCTTTTCGGGCCGATCTGGGAAGTTGGCAGGTTCAAGCCCAGGTGTCGGGTTTGACCTACGACAACCAGTTTCGTGATCCAGAGGACCCCTATGGTTTCACCGCTGCTGATACCGACTCGAAATCGTTGCGAGCGCGTGCCGTGGCGTCGTATCGCCTCGAGGAGGGCTCATGGCTCGCTGTGGGTAGTGAATGGGACCGGGCCGAGGTCAGCGATGCGTCGACCTTTGGTACCAATCTGGACGGCGAGAACCAGAGGACGGTCGCCCTGTTTGGCGAGGTCTTCTACAGGATTGGCAGGGTGATCCTGGATGGCGGGGTTCGGCAAGACGACAACGATGTTTTTGGCTCGAAGACCAGCCCCCGGCTCGGCGTGCAGGTAGAGGTGACCGATAGCACCCGTCTGCGAGCGTCGTGGGGTCAGGCGTTCAGCCCGCCCTCCATTGGAGAGCTCTACTTCCCAGTCAGTGGCAACCCGGAGCTCGAGCCTGAAACCAGCGAAAGCCTCGAGGTGGGACTCGAGCAGAGATTCGGTGGCTGGATTCTGGGCCTGACCGGTTTTCAGAACGATCTGTCCAACCTCATCGAGTTCGACTTCGCGTCCTACCAGAACTTCAACGTCGGTCGTGCCCGAACCCAGGGCGTCGAGTTGGAGGCCGGCTTCCTGAAAGGTCACTGGCGACTGCGATGGAACGGGACCTACCTGGAGACCGAGGACCTGGATACCGGGCAGGTGCTGCTGCGCCGCCCCGGGGAAAGCTCCAATCTGGTGGTGGCCTACGCTCCCAAGAACTGGTCCACTAGCTTGACCGGGCTTTACGTCGGGGACCGGGAAGATGTCGATCCGATCACCTTTGACCGCACAACCAACGAGGCTTACTTTCGACTCGATGTGGCGGCCCGGTGGAGGCCTGGCACCCGACTGGCTCCCTACGCGCGAATCGAAAACCTGCTGGGAGAGGAGTACCAACCGGCCCTCGGATTCCCAGCGCCCGGGCGAACCCTCGTGGTAGGAGTGGCTACGAGCTTTCGATGAGTCGCTTTTCTGTGGGAAGCACCTATTTAATTGTGGTGAGCTCGTTTCTCGTGCTCGTCGGGCTGGCCTGTGGCAGCAAGGAGAGTGCTCCGGAGCCATCCCCCGCAGAGCGGATCATCGCCCTGGCACCCGGCATCACAGAGGCGCTGTTCGACCTGGGGCTCGGTGACCGTGTCGTGGGGGTGGGCGACTACAGCTCCTGGCCTCCCGAGGTCGA
>JAUWSP010000387.1 GCA_030610025.1 Acidobacteriota bacterium
AACGGCTCACAGCCGTTTCCGGCTCACGGCCTTGACCCCCGAACCCCGGATGCGTATCCGGGAGCATGGGATCGACCAAGGGGTCTCCTCTACAAAGCCGACGCCGTCCCCCTGCGAACCACCCGGATGGACCTCCACTCACCAACGGTCAGGGCGCCATTTCATCCCGTGGACAGGAAAGAAGAAGGGCGGAACCGAAGCCCCGCCCTTTGAATCGACCTTCTGGTGAATCGTCACCCTGACGGTTCGCGATCGTCACCCGAGGGGCCAGGTTCATCGAGATCGATGTCGATGACCCCGCCGGCATCCGGTTCCGTGTAGGGATACTCCGGCTCGACTGGCTGAGCTGGCTCGACCGCTGGAGGCGTTGGTGCGTCGGATGCGGGTGGCGCAGCCTGAACACCCCAGCCCTCTGCCGTGCCAAAGCGAGTCAGGACGGCGGCACCAAAACCCACGGTCCAGGCCAGGTACTTCACCAAAGCCCCGAAGATGGCGAACATCATGACGAAGAACCAGAGCCAGCCTCCACCGAAGTCGAGCAGGTCCGCTATCAGAGACCAGACAACGATCGATCCGATACCCAGGGTCAGCACCAGATAAGGACTGGCCAGGGTCCAGCCGAATCGCTCCTCGAGAATCCTGCCTAGCCGCATTGCAACAGCGCAGAACCCCATGAACGCCAGTAGAAGGAGACCCAGGATGGCGAATGGGAGCAGCAAGAGAAGCGGAATCCCGATGATGGAGATCACCAGGACCAGCAGCACCACGATGAACAGAGGCAGGATCAGAATCTGCGACAGCAGTCCCACCAGCCCGGATTTCCAGGGCTCCGTGGCCACCTTGCGCTCCATCCGCTCCAGGGGCTTGCGACCCAGAAGCAGCACCAGACAGGCAAACAGCAGAAACATGATCAGGAAGAAGCCTTCCCATGCCGCGCTCATGGCCACGTCCATGGGCCCGAAGTCGTGCCAGTCGTCGCTACCGTGCCACCCACTGGGACCGAAGAAGGCCTTCGTACCCGGGCCCCAGAACCGGAAACCACTGCCGAACGGGACTGCAACTCTCTGGCCGCCGACCTCCACTTCACCGGTCTCTTCGATACTGCCACCGACAGCTACCACATCACCCGACACATCGGCGCCATCTTCCAGGTGGACACCACCGCCGACCGCGACGACATCTCCAGTCACTTCACCGGAGACGGTCACGGAGCTTCCGATGGCCGCAGCATCACCCTTGACCTTGCCTCGGATGGTCAGCGGTGCGCCAAAAACCACCGCCTCTTGGGCGACCTCATCCTCTTCCACCGTCAGGCTGGTTCCGAAGACGACTTGAACGTCCTTCTTCTTGAGCTTCTTCTCAGTGGGCGAGGCGACTTCTTCCTCTTCCCCTGAGTCCGCCTCTTCACCGACGATGACCTCGGCAATCACTGCTATCTCCGAGGGCTCGCTGACGAACAGACCCCGTAGCTGCGCCTCCTCCAGCTCGGACAACTGCAGCACGAGATTCGAATCGGCCTCGCCAAGCTTCTCGCGCAGCTCATCAATCGTGACCACCTCTCCGTCGGCCGCCAGATCCCCACGACTGATCTCGATGGTGGACACCGGGCTCTCGTCGTCCGCCGCCTCGAGCAGGACTCCCCTGCTCAGCAGCTTGACGTCGAAGCGCTCGAGAGTGCGTTCTCGAAGCTCGAAGTCCTCCGGCTCCAGAACGACCTCGGCGGTCACCTCCACCTGCGCCCCGAGAGAGGCACCACCCAAGAACATCAGTACCAGGATCAGCAAGCCCATCCCCGCGCCTGGCCACTTCCAAGTTGCGTTTCCATCAGATCGAAGGAACATATCGAGCACTCCTCTCGGAATCGATCAAACCCTGCAGAAGGCGAAAAGCGACGAGGCTCATGAGAACACTCACCGCCATGACGCCCAGAAACGTCGGTGACGAAAAGACCGACGACAAAACCGCACCTGCCTCGGACGCCTCGCGCCAGTAGGCCAGTCCCGCGCCCAGGCGCTGAAAGAACGCCATCATGCCACCCAGGATCGCCCCAACCAGACGAGCTGGATGAAGAAGGCCCAGAGTGGGTTGAAGGAGGCTTGGCACGAGGACAGCGGCCAGTCCCGAAAGAAGCAGGCTGACAGCCAGGGTGAAACGCAACGCCCAGGCAGGATCCAGGAGTCCCGTGCGCCCTGGATCTGGTGCGATTCCGGCCGAGACAAGAACCCTCTCGGCAAAGCCGACGGGAATCGGCGCCTCGGGGAGCCTCGACATCACCTGCCGCAAGGCCTGTTCAGACCCCCGATCGGAGCCGACTTGTTCCTGCTCCAACCAGTTCTGAACTGCCTTTTTGAGCTTTCGCCTCACCGTTTTCCTCCTCTAAAACGCCCTACGTTGCCTTGCACCCTGAAGTTTCGCCGATTTTCGAGCCTTTTCAACGTTTCTTTGGATCCCAACCCCGTGCCTTCAGATAGCGAGCCATTGCCTTTCGGGCTCTAAACAGATGGGTCTTCACGGTGCCCAGCGGAAGATCCGTGACTTCAGCGATCTCTTCGTAGGACAGACCCTCGTGAAACCGCAGCAGCACCACCTCCCGGTACTCCGGTCGCAATCTCTCCAAGGAAGCTTCCATATCTCTCGCGAGATCCTGTCGCTGCAGTGCCGAGTCTGGCGACTCGGAATCACTGTCTGGAATCACCGCCAGCAGGTCGGGCTCTCCTTCCGGCGTTTCCAGCGCTACGGTTTCGAGACCCTTGCGGCGCAGATGGTCGATGGCTGTGTTGTGAGCGATCTTGAACAGCCAACTGGAGAACTTGCGCTGCCGATCGAAACTCCCAAGAGCCCGGAACGCCTTGACAAAAACCTCCTGGGCCAGGTCTTCCGCCAACATGCGATCGCGGACCATCCTCTGCAGCAACCCCCAGACCGGGCGCTGATACCGCAAGACCAATTGCCGATGGGCTTCCTGGGAGCCGTCGAGAGCCTCCTGAATCAGCTCGGCATCCTGCGGCTTGCTCTTGGTCAATGTGGGATCCTGCGCTCCGGGGGAGCTGGTAGGTCTTCCCATTCTAGCCCGAGTTGCCTACCGCCTCTTCTGCCGAGGTGAAGCATCGAGCGACTCCCTCTGCACCGACGGGCCATTCTGCCCGGTATACTCACGCCGGTCCTTGGACCTGGGCGATCACGGGGAAACAATGTCAGAGACCACATCCTGGACAGCCACCGACCTCGAGCAGATGGAGCGGCGCGGAATCTCGCCTGACGAGATCCGCCGCCAACTGGAGATCTTCCGCCGTCCGGCACCGATGACCCGACTCGAGCGACCCTGTCTTCTGGAAGGCGGTATTCAACAACTGTCGAAAGAAGACGAGGACAAGCTCAAAGAGGAGTGGCGCCGCCTGGCATCGGCTGGACGACTGGCCAAGTTCGTACCAGCTTCCGGGGCCGCCACGAGGATGTTCCGGGACATGAGGCACGCTCTTGATGGACTCACAGACGGATCTTACGGGGCGACAGTCGACGACTCCGGGCTCATGCATCGACTGGTCACAGCGCTGCCGGACTTCCCGTTCTGGGAACGGCTGCAATCGGTGTCGGGCACCGGTGAGCCAACATTCGGGCTCGAGCCCAGTCGCGAGAAGGTTCGGCAACTCCTGGTCAGCCTGCTGGAGCCGAGCGGCCTCGGCATGGCGACCCGCCCGAAAGGCCTGATCGAGTTTCATCTCTACGAATCCGGACCCCGCAGCGCCTTCGAAGAGCAGCTCGTGGAAGGGACCACCTACCTCGCCGCGAAAGGAGGCACATGCCGCTACCACTTCACTGTCTCCCCGGAGCACCTGAGTGCCTTCGAGAGGTCTCTGGCTGCCGCT
>JAUWSP010000447.1 GCA_030610025.1 Acidobacteriota bacterium
CATCGCATGGGCCAGAGATGATTGTTGGCCGCGGCAGCGACACACCATGCGAGTCTGGAATCGGGCTGCCACGGGCTTTGCTCGGCCGCTCCGTCGGTGGCCAGGGGGACTCGGGCCATCTTTTCGACGGCCACGAACGGCCTTGTCCGCAGCGCCAATCGGAACCCCAGCAGAAGCAACCAGGCCTCCACCAGCCAGCGTCGCTCGGCCCAGCTCAGCTGGAGGATCTGCTCAATCTTGTTCACTCACGACCTCGAGGAGGCCCTGATCGCAGAGCTCCTGTGTCAGGGTTTGGAGATCTCGCTGAAGTCGAGCCCCGTCGACCTCGAACTCGTCAAGGAGCTCGAAGGCTGCCCCGGCGACGGTCCCGTGCTTCTCCAGGGCCTGCCACATGCGGGTTCCGACGTCGTCGAGACCGAAATAGAAACCGGTGGACAGATTCAGCAGAACGGTCTCGTTCTCCAGCTCCCGAAAGACGACCTGCTCTGGCACCCTGATGCGCAACGAATTCTCCGTGATCGAGGAACGGCTTCCCGGTTAGGATAGCAGCGGATGCTGAGAATCGACGGAGAACTATCGACAGTGCTGGGGCTCGAACCGTGATTACCGACGACAGGAAGAACGAACAGTCGGTGTGGTGGGTATCGGGCTTGCGAGTCGCTACCGATCGACCGCTGGTCGAGCTCGAGCCCTGCGATGACGGTGAGGCGGATCTCCAGGTGCTGTTTCGGGCCGATCCCGGGAGCGAGGTCGAGGTTGGAGTGCTTTCTTCGGCCGACAGCTCGGACGACTGGTTCAAGCTGATGGACCAGGAGGCGGCGCTGGCGTGGATACGCGCCGACGGCAGGCTGGTTCTCGTGGCGGAGGCCGAGGCGCTGGTCCAGGGCTTCGATGTCCTGGTCCGAAGAGTGGTGCCGTTTGCCGCCGCTTTGCAGGACCGGGTCATGCTCCATGCTTCCGCGGTTCTGGTGGATGGAGCTGTCCACGCTTTCATCGGTGCCAGCGGTGTCGGCAAATCGACGCTGGCGGAGCGTCTGGGCGAGCAGGGACTGCCGGTGCTGTCCGAAGACCTGCTGCTTTGCCTTCCCACCGACTCCGGAGTCGTCATCCCTGGTTCCCAAGCGGGCTCGGTCGGGGAGTCGGGGCCCTCCCTGGAGGCGATCTATTTCATCGAGCGTATGGCGGCCCTGAAGGGAGTCAGCCTCGAAGAGCTGCCAGAAGAGGAGTGTTTCAAGCGCTTGCTGAAGCACGGGTTCGGAGAGCTGGGCGTGCCGAAGATCTGGGCCGCGCAGTTCGAGCTGTACTCGATCATCGCCGAGCAATGCAGGGCCTACCGTTTGAAGGTTCCCGACTCGCTGGGCCGACTCGACGAAGCGGCGGCGGATCTGGCTCGGCGAATCTCTTCGGTTTGAAGCGGATCCAGCAGCCTGCTGAGCAACCATGAGCGGCATCGCCGGAATCGTCCATTGGGATGGCCGCCCGGTACCCGACGGGCATCTCGGCCGCATGTTGGAGGCCATTCGACATCGCGGTCCCGATGGCATTGTGGGTGAGTCGAGTGGGTCCATTGCACTGGGGTGTGCACGGCTGGCGATGCGAGGGGAGGAGCGCGAGCAGGCCCAGCCAGTATGGCTACCAGACCGCTCCTGCGCCATCGTGGCGGATTCCAGGCTCTACAACCGGGAAGAGCTCCTGGAAACCCTTGGTGGCGTGGAATGGCTCCTTCGCCCAGCCTCAGATGCAGCCCTCCTCCTCGCCGCCTACGAGCATTGGGGTGCCGAGATGGTTCAGCGCCTCAATGGCGACTTCGCCTTTGCAATCTGGGACTCCGGCAAACAGCGGGTCTTCGCGGCCAGGGATCCGTTTGGAGCCAAGCCTCTTTTCTTCTGGGCTGATGAGCACACATTCAGATTTGGCTCCGAGCCGAAGCAGCTCCTGATCTTTCCCGAGGTCGCCGTCGAGCCCGAGGATCACGTCGTCGTCGAGCATTTGTTGGGCATCCCGAAGGCCCGTGACCAGACCTTCTTCAGGGGCGTGCATCGGCTGCGGCCAGCCCACGTCCTGATGGCTTCTGCCGACGGGGTGTCCGAGCGGGTCTACTGGCAGCCGGTCCAGGCCGGGGATCTCGAGCTGCCCTCGGAAAAGGACTACGCTGAGAGGTTTCGAGTCTTGTTCAAACAGTCGATCGAGAGTCGCCTCGACACCGACTGGCCCATCGGTGCGCAGCTGAGCGGCGGCTTGGATTCATCATCGATTGTTGCCATGGCGGCGGAAATCTACGGCGATGCTCCCGAGGGTCTGCCGCAGATTCAGATCCTGTCCGAGACCTACGCCGGTCTTGCGTGTGATGAGACTCCCTACATAGAAGTGATGTCCGAGGCTCTGCCCTTCTGCTCCCGACGAATCGATTGTGCGGCTTTCGATCTCCCGGTCTCGATCGAGACCGAGCTCTGGAAGGAGGACGGGCCGACGACAGAGCTCACTCCCGACCGGACGCGGCGCAACGCCGAGGCCTTGTCGAGCTTGAAAGCTCGGGTCCTGCTGACCGGATACGGCGGGGATGAATTGACCTGGGATCCTGAGTGGGCCCCCGACTTGCTGCGCCACGGGCAGATTTTGTCGGCGGTAGGGCAGGCCTGGCAGCTGAGTCGACTGCCCGGGGAGGATGCCCTTCCGACGATTCTCACCCGCTCGCTAGTGCAATCGATGCCAGAGAGTCTGAGGGCATCGCTGGCAGGTTTCCGCCCACGAAGAGACAAGGGGTTGCCGGCTCATCTGAATCCTGAACTGAGACGCAACTTCGACGAAGGGGAGGGAGCGGTCGCATCCGGAATCGAGTTCAATTCGATGGCTCAGCGAACGGTCCTCCGTTGGCTGGCAGACCCCCTGCTGCACTGGAACCTAGAGCGTCTCGAGCTACGGTACGCCTCCTGGGCACGGGAGCTCAGGCATCCGTTCTTCGACCGAAGGCTGGCAGAGCTCGTCCTGGCCATTCCGTTCTCTCGAAGAGTCGCTCCGCCTAGCCGACGCAAGGCGCTTTTGCAGGAGGCCATGCAGGGGCTCTTGCCGCCCGAGATTGTCCAGCGTCGGAGTCAGGTCGTATTCGATGCGTACTTCCTGGAAGCCTGGCGACAATGGCAGCCAACCCTGTGGGAAGTGATCCATTCCTCAGACGAGTGGCTCTCCGAGCCCTATACTGATCGAGAGAAGGTCCTCACTTTGTTGAAAGCACCGCGGCCGGACGAGGCGGCCTCGATGAGGGCACTTTCGCAAATCTGGGCGGCAGTCAATCTGGAGCTGTGGCTCCGGGGCCTTTCTCGGTACTCGGCGGCGCAGTATGATGAGGCATCGTAATCGCTGGGAGATGTGGATCATGCCTGAGAATTCTCGAGACCCGAACCAGGAGCACAGCGACCCGAAGCTTCGGAAACCCTACAAGAGGCCCA
>JAUWSP010000052.1 GCA_030610025.1 Acidobacteriota bacterium
ACCTTGCCGCTTCGCAGGCAACGGGTGCAAACCCAGACGCGCTTCGTCGTGCCGTCGATGACCGCGCGCACCTTTTGCAGGTTCGGTTCCCAGGTTCTGTTCGAGACGTTGTGGGCATGACTGATACTTCGCCCTGCCACGGTTCCTTTGCCACAGATTGCACATTGCTTGGACATGTTGTGGATCTCCTTGACTTCTCAGAAGAAGGCGCCTACGGTAGCAGAAACGTGAGAGAGATCCAATAGATGCGACCCGAAAAGAAGCGGTTTGGAACCTGGTGCGGAGTGGGTAGAGATGCATCTATGCGCATTCGTCGAAGCTTCGGAGGGAAGCAAGCCGGGAACCGGGATGACGGAAGGCTCGCGATCGAGCATCCGATTCGGACCGGGAGTTTGTGAACGGCGCCCTTGACAGAAAAAAAGGCTTCTTATAGTTTCCAGTAAAGCTTGAAGAATCGATGTGCAAACTTGCATAAACACAGTGTTTTCAGGAGTTTCCTGGCGTCGTGTTTTGGTCACGGTCTAAAAGCGTAGTTGGGCTAGACATCGGAAGCTCCGGTGTCAAGCTCGTAGAGCTCAAAGAGCGCAAGCCCGGTGACTACCACCTGCTTCGTGTTGGGGTGGAGCCCTTGTCACCGGAAGCCATTGTCGATGGGTCCATCATGGATTCGTCGCTGGTCGTTGATGCCATTCAAAAGCTCACCCAGGAGACCGGCGCCAAGAGTTCGAGCTGCGCCACTTCGGTCTCCGGGCACTCGGTCATCATCAAGAAGATCCAGGTGCCAGCGATGCCTACCGCCGAGCTGGAGGAGTCCATCCAGTGGGAGGCAGAGCAGTACATCCCATTCGACATCAATGATGTCCGACTCGACTATGTCGTGTTGTCCGAGGGGATGGCCGGAGACGACTCCATGGAAGTGTTGCTGGTGGCCGTCAAACGGGACAAGGTCAACGACTATGTCTCGGTCATCAGTCAGTGTGGCAAGAGCCCGGCGGTGGTCGACCTCGATGCTTTTGCTGTGCAGAACGCCTATGAGGTCAACCACGACCTGGATCCAAGCAAAGTGGTCGCACTGGTGAACATGGGCGCCGGCGTCACGAATATCAACATCCTGGCACACGGCTCCACGGTCTTCTGGCGGGACATCTCTTTCGGTGGCAACCAGTTCACCGAAGCCCTGCAGCGTGAATACAACCTGTCCTTCGATCAGGCCGAAAGAGTGAAGAGGGGCGAGCAGGTCGAGGAGTGTTCCGCGGCAGAAGCCCGGGCGGTCCTCGATTCCGTTTCTGCGGAGATGGCTTCTGAGATTCAGAAGACCTTCGATTTCTTCGCTGCCACGGCCGCCGAGGATAGCGTTGATGAGTTAATGCTCTCGGGTGGTTGTGCACAGACGCCGAACCTGCAGACCGTACTGCAAGAGAGGTTCGGAGTTCGCACCGAGCTGATGAACCCGTTGCGTCGCATTCACTACCGGGAGAGCGACTTTGACAGCCAGTGGCTACAGTCCATCGCGCCGATGCTGACTGTGGCCGTGGGACTGGCAGTTCGCAAGGTCGGGGAATAGCGAACCATGATCAAGATCAATCTGGTTGGCGAAAGAAAGCGTCCGGCCGCGCCGGGTCCCTCGCAGTTGAAGGGTATTCAGGAAGGCGCCAACGCCGGATTGTGGGCCCTGGTCGGGCTGGTCCTGGCTGGGGTTCTGGTTACCCTCGGGCACCTCTATATCGTCAACGGCAAGGTGAAGGACATGCAGACGCAGATTGCCGCGGCAGAGGAGGAGGTCAGGGAGCTCGAGCCCTACATCAGGGAAGTTGAAGAGTACAAGATCAAGAAGGCCGAGCTCGAGCGCAAGGTCCAGGTGATCAATCAACTGAAGACCAACCAACGAGGGCCGGTCCAGATCATGGATCAGGTATCCCGCGCCCTGCCGGAGCTGCTCTGGCTCACGAAGCTGGATGTCTCGCCCACAACCATCACCGTTTCGGGCGAAGCCTTCAATACCAATGCCGTTGCCAACTTCATCGAGAACCTCGATCGCGTTCCCGAGTTTCAAGAACCGATTCTCAGGGATACATCGCAGCGAGGTCAGATCTACACTTTCGTGGTTGCTTTCAACTACACCTATCAAGTCCCGCAGCCGGAGCAGTCCGAAGGGGCTGAAGCCGCGGCAGGATAGGAGAGGCTGGCGAGAATGGAAATCCGCACCGGTCTGGAAGACAAACCCTGGTGGGTCTCGGCAATCGTGGGTCTCGTGCTGGCGTGCTTGCTCTACTGGGGCGGGCACCACTATCTGCTGAAACCCAAGTATCAGGAGCTCCAGCGCCAAGAGGACAAGTTGGCCGAGCTTCAGATCAAGATTCAAGAAGGTCGAGCGGCCAAAGCACAGTTGCCGCGCTTTCGGGAAGAGGTTGCGCGCCTCGAGCTCGAGCTCGACAAACTGCTTCGCATCCTCCCTGCGAGACGCAACACCCCAGAGTTGCTGCGTCGAATCCGGGATTTGACGGAGCAGGGCGATTTCGAGCTCAAGCGATTCACGCCCGGAAACTTCGTCGACCAGGAGTTCTACAGCGAGTGGCCGATTGCCATCAGTCTGGATGGCACCTACCACAACCTCGCGCTGCTCTTCGATCGTGTGGGACGTTTCTCCCGCATCATCAACATCGAAGGGCTGAAGATTCAGAACGTTCGCCAGCGGGACTCGGGTGTCGACACGATCGAGGCCAGCTTCAACGCGAAGACGTTCATCTACAAAGAACCCGTCCCTGTAGAAGAGACGGAACAAGAAGGAATGGATCAGTAGACGGCACGAGGATCGGGAGAGGGACCATGAGATCGACAGCAAAACGAACCCTGGCAATGACGGCGCTATCCGTGGCGTTGTTCCTGGTCGTCGGGTGGCAGTCCACTGCTGTCTTGGCTCAGGAGCCAGAGGCGGCACCGCCCGAGCCGGTCCTGCCGGCCCTGGATGACGAGCCCGATACCAATGTAGACGACATCCTGAAGGATGAGTCAGCGATGCTGGCTGGCGAGGGTTACTTCTACGATCCTGGTGATCGGCGGGACCCCTTCAAGTCCCTTCTGGAGGCCAGAGACTCCCCATTGATTCGGGGACCAAGGCCAGAGGGAATCCCTGGCCTGCTGATTGACGAGATTGACATTACCGGCATCTTTGTCACCGGGGACGGGCCGATCATTCAGGTTCAGTCCTCGGACAGGGAGCAGAGCTTTCTGCTCAGAGTTGGCGATCAACTCTATGACGGTGATGTGATTGGCATTAGTGGTAAAGAAGCGATATTCAAGCAAATTGTGGACGATCCGACCGCTCTTAAGCCCTTTCGGGAGGTGGTCAAGAAGCTCAACCCATGAGCGGGCACGGGATATCCCGGGCACCTGCTGGTGGGAGGGAGGCGAGCGCCATGAGTAGTATCGCGAATAGAAATAGTCGGCGGGGTATGCGGCTCCTTGGCACCTTCGGTGGCGTCACGGCGGCGATTCTTCTAATCGCTGCCGTAACGGTTCTACCGGCCCAGGCTGCGGCGACCTCGACAACCGAGATCCAAGCCTTGGCGGTACATCCGGGGCAGGCAGGAGCCCAGCTCGAGGTGGCCAGCGATGGCGCCCTCATCTGGACTACCTATCGGGACGCCGATGGCCGGCTGGTCATCGAGCTACCCAATAGCATGCCGGCGGATTCGGTCGTCGACCTGTGGCCGGATGAAGGCCTGCTCGAGGCCGTGGAAGTTGCCACCGAGAACGGTGGTGACCGTCCCCTGACGCGTCTTACCATCCGGACGCGGGGAGCCACGGAACACTCGATCCAGGCGTCGGGTCCCGCTTTGTTGGTGAACTTCACCGCTATCGGTGAAATCGTCGACACGGCACCGGGAATCACCGAGGAGCCCTGGGTCGAGGCGGAGAATCTGCCCGAGGACCCGCCAGCACCGAAGGTGGCTACTTCAGAGACACCCTTCGATGCCATTCAGGGTCCGGTAGGCGAACCCATAGGGGTCGCAGCTACCCAACTCGAAGACATCGAGGTGTCCAGTGACGGCAGCGAGACCGTCGTTCGCCTCATCGGTGACGGTGGCTTCTACTTCTCGAGCTTCAATCTCGACGCCCCAGAGCGCTTCGTGATCGACTTGCTCGGAGTCGCCAACAGGACGCCTTCGCCCAGCATCATGGTCGAGGACCACACGGTCGAGAGGGTGCGGATTGCGCAGTTCAAGGCGCAACCGGACATGGTCTCCCGAGTCGTCGTGGATTTGCGAGACGCATCAGAAGCGCGAGTCGAGCAGATCCCCAACGGTCTGGAGCTCCACTTCGAATCCACCGCGGTGGCTGCCCTGGAGCCGGAGGAGAGCCCCGAGGTCGAGGAGGCTCCTCAGGTAGCAGCGCTGGAGCCGCCAGTAGTCGAGCCAGAGCCTGTGGCTTCAGCCGAGCCGACAATGGAGCCCGAGCCGGAAGGCATGGGCGCCAATGAGAACGGCACAGTGGGTGCCCACGAGCTTTCGACTCCGCCTGCCGCGCTCCCTGTCGAGGAGGTTACTCCCGAGCCTGTCGCTTTCGAGCCCGAGCCGGAAGTGATCGAGCCGATGGTGAGGTCGACTCCCGAGCCGGAATACCAGGTTGCGGATGCAAGTCTGACCCGAGAGCCGGAACCCTCCTTTGTTCGCAGCAGCTATCAGGACGACGTTGCGGAGGGCGGTGCGGCACCGCAAGCGCCGCAGCCGGCCTTCTCCAGCCAGACGATCGGCAGCGACACCCCGACCTACACCGGGGCACCGATGTCCATCAGCCTGAAGGATGGTGATATCAAGGACGTCCTGCGATCCTTTGCGCAAATCAGTGGCTTGAACATCGTCGTGCAGCCCGGCGTCACCGGTACGGTGACCGTCGAGCTGACCGATGTGCCCTGGGACCAGGCCCTCGAAGAGATTCTCAAGATCAACGGTCTGGGCTACGTGCTCGAAGGCAACATCATGCGAGTCGCGCCGATCAAGGTACTGGCGGACGAAGCTTCAGATCGTCAGAGACTGCGGCAGGCCAACGCGCTCTCCGTACCGCTGAAGACCATCATGAAGCGGGTCAGCTATGCGTCGGCGAGCACGATGGCCGGCATCCTCATGTCCGGCGGCGGTGCCAGCCTGGTGAGTCAGCGCGGCTCGGTCGTGGTGGATTCGCGAACCAACACCCTGATCATCAAAGAGCTGCCGGACTACATCGACACGGTTCTGGCGGTGATCGAGACCCTGGATGTTCCAGAGCCTCAAGTCATGATCGAGGCCAGGATCATCGAGACCACCAAACGGTTCAACAGGACTTTGGGTATTCAGTGGGGCTTCGACGGAGTCTCGTCTCCCGCGTATGGCAATACCACTGGGCTACAGTTTCCGAATCAGGGCGCGGTCGACGGTAGCGTCAACCTCCTGACCGGTGGCAGCAACGGCCTGCTGAACCTCTCATTGGGCAACGTGCTCGGCACCTTCTCCATCGACGCGACTCTGCAGGCGGCCGAGGACGAAGGGCTGATCAACATCCTGTCTGCACCGAAGGTCGCGACCCTGAACAACGAGCAGGCATCCATCCAGAGTGGTTTGCAGATCCCCATTCAGACGGTGGCCAACAACACGGTCAGCGTACAGTTCGTCAATGCCACTCTGCGATTGGACGTCACGCCGCACGTCACGGCGGAAGGCACGGTGCTGATGGATATCAACATCCAGAAGCGCGAGCCCCTGCTGGCTTTCACGGTGGTGGGAGCGACGAACGCGCCCATCGCGACGAAGGACGCGCGAACTCGAGTCATCGTCCGAGACGGTGGAACCACGGTCATCGGCGGTATCTACAAGGTCACCTCGGACCAGGGTGAAGATCGGGTCCCCGGGCTCGCCAATATCCCTGTTCTGGGTTATCTCTTCAAGAACAAGCGTAGAAGCGATGAGAACGAAGAGCTGTTGATTTTCATCACCCCGAGGGTGATCAAGCTATAAGGCTGACGGAGGAGCTGCTCATGCGCCGTGTTACGAACTGTTTGTTGATCCTACTCCTGGCCATCGGCATCGCGGGTTGCGATAGCCGAACGGACAGGACCGATAGTGGTGGCGTCCTGCTCTCGGTCAGCGACTTCGACGGGCTGCCACTGCTGGCGAGCGTCAATGGGACCTTGTCGACCGGTGGTCTGATTCAGATCGAGTCGTTGACCATTCAGAACATCGCCAAGAACCCGACGGGAACCACTAGCGATTTGATGAATGTCGAGATAGTGTCGTACGAGGTGCATTACTCGCGAGCCGATCGTGGGACGCGGGTGCCGACGCCTTTCGTGCGGGGCATCTTCGGAGTGGCTCCGGTAGACGGGACCATCGAGTACGACAATCTGCCCGTCATGAGCTCCGATCAGCTGAATCAAGTGCCCCTCTCAGACCTCAAGTTTGCCAATGGAGGTTTCGACAAGGAGACCGGGGAGTCCAAGATCGTGATGAATTTCGCGGTCCGGTTCTTTGGTCGGACGTTGTCGGGTGACACCGTCGAGACGGCACCGGTCTTCTTCACCATCGAGTTCATTCCTTAGCCCTGCGGGGCCGTAGAGCAGGAGAGTCGTCATGAGTCGACTAAGAGATAGCAGGTTCCAAGGGCTGATCGTCACCGCCGTGTGCGGACTGGCCCTACTGGTGGCGTGTTCGACCGATTCGCCGACTGCCCCGTTGCAGGTCCCGCCACCGCCAACTGACGATGGAGGAGGGTCCGGTGTCTGGGATATCACGGTCACCGCCTCGCCTTCGAGATTGGTGGCCGGATCAGACCAGCCGACGAACATCACGGTAAAGATTCGGGACAGAGCCACCGGAGCGAACCCGGTACCAGGGAGTACGGTCGCGCTGAGCACAACGATCGGTGAGTTCGACGCTTCGGGTAGCGAGGCACTGTCAACGGCAGCGGTGATCGATCGCGGCAACGCGTCGGCATTGTTGTTTGCGAGCTCTTTCGGTGGTACTGCAACCGTCACAGCGCAGTACGACGGGAGCAGAGGCAGCACTACCATTCGGATTTCGACCGGCGAGATCTTTGTCACGAATCTCTCACCTAGCACTGGAACCGGGGCCGGTGGCACGAGTGTCAACATCAGAGGAGAGGGTTTCATCGATCCGCTGCGGGTGGAGTTCGCCGGCGCTCTGGCAACAGTGCACAGCGTGTCGTCCGATGGAACTACGATCAGAGTCTCCACTCCGCCCTACGGTGGGGATTACGACCAGGACGACTGCGATTTCGGCAATAACGGCGTGTTGGACGGAAATCGCAATTCAGCGACACCGGTGGACGTCAAAGTGGAGCTTGCTGGGGATGGCGGGAGTGAGACTCTCTCAGGGGCGTTCACGTACTTGCCACTGGACACGAAGTGCTACGACGGCGGGGTCTAGGGTAGTTCACGAGGATCCTGGCCAGTATTGAACGAGAAACGCCAGATCGAACCGTAACTCAGAGGCGGCTACCTAGACGGGTGGCCGCCTCTGTTCGTATACTCTCTTGAAGCCATGCGCTATCTCGCGACAGCCTGCGTGATTCTGCTTCTGATAGCCGTGGTCCCAGGCTGTGACAAGGCCTCGCCGGTGGCGCCCGCCGGCACCACGATCAGCCTCAGTATCAATCCGTCCCGGATCGATATCACCGGGCAGGCCTCGATTACGGCCATCGTCAGGCGCGACAATGGCACCGCGGTCAATCCCGGTACCGAGGTCAACTTCTCGACAACGCTCGGATCCCTGGATCCAGATCTCGCCAAGACCGATGATGCCGGCGTAGCCCGTACCACGCTGAAGGGTACCGGGCAGGTGGGAACGGCCACGATCGAAGCCAGCACGGGGGCTGCAACGCCGTCTACCGTGGAGATCCAGATCGGCTCCCTGGCTTCCTCCGTCACCCTGGTAGCGAGTCCGACTGCCATCGGCAAGGGAGGAGGAACTATCGAGCTCTTGGCTGTAGTGCGCGATGACGCGGGTCAGCTACTCAATCAACTTGCCGTGAATTTCTCGACCAGTGCCGGAACCCTCGAGTCCCGAGGTGCGGCCCAACTCACCAACCCGCTTGGCGAGGCGAGAGACACCCTGACTGTGACCGAACTGGACATTATCGCCCTGGCGACCAACGTCATCACCGTGAGCGTCTTCGCCTCGACCGAGGGCGGCTCTCTGCTGGAGACCACCACGGAAATCAGTGTCCGAGGTCTGATCTCGAATATATCGCTCCAGGTATCGCCGGGCTCGGTGGCGGCATCTGGCGGCACTCTGCAGCTTTCCGCCCTGGTGAAGGACGATATTGGTCTGGGAGTCCAGGGTGCGGGCGTCAACTTCGTCAGTCAGGCCGGAACATTGGCCTCGGGCGGTGGAGTGCTGCGCACGGATTCAGGCGGACAGGCAGTGGACAAGCTGACCCTGACCGTGCAAGACATCGACGCCCTCGGATCTCGAACCTTCCTGGTCGAGGCTTTCAGCACTGACTCTACTGGGGCGCAAATCTCGGCCAACTTCACAGTCAGCGTGCAGACCGGAGCGCCTATCGCCTCGTATACCTTTGTTGCAACGGGTCTTTCGGTGCAGTTTCAGAACCAGAGCACGGGCGATCAGCCGCTGTCCTACTTGTGGATTTTCGGTGACCAGACCACGCCTCCGAATCAGACTGTCGCGAGTCCGACCCATGTCTACAACACTGCCGGCACCTACAACGTCCAGTTGACAGTCACCAACGCGGTTGGAACCGATAGCGTCGTCCTGTCGGTGACAGTGGCCCAGTAGGCGCTTGGCCGGCGGCGCCTCCTCCTCGTTGCTTGCAGCACTCTCGCAGCTGCCCTTGTTGTGAGGTCCTGTCCCGGTTTCTCGGGTATAATTTGCCAGTCCCAATAAGGGTGAGGTCTTCCCGTGCTCTCGTTGCCGCGAGTCTCAACCCTGTCAGGTCCAGCCCTGAGCTAGATAGGTGCGTCCTATGAACGATTCGATAGAAGAGATGCTCCAGCGGTGGGAGGAAGAGCCCACGCCACAGCTCTCACTGCAGCTGGCTGAAGAGTACCGTCAGCAGGGCCAGCTCGAGGAGGGCGCCACCATCCTCGAACAGGCCTTGCGCCTGCACCCGAACCATGTTTCAGCCAGGGTCGCCCACGGGCGGTTCCTGCTCGAGATGAGTCGACTGGAAGAGGCCGGCCAGGTGCTGGAGGCGGTGGTCGAGGACGATCCGACCCAGCTGGTCGCCAACAAGCTCTTGATCGGTCTCTACCTGGAGACCGATCGTCTGAAGGATGCCAGAGACCGACTCGACCTCTACAAGCTGCTCAACGAAAGCGATCCCGAAATCGAGGTACTCGAGGCACAGTTGGGCCCTGCCGGTATTCGCCCGACAGCCGTCGACGCCGACGGACGGGTCTTTGTGTTGGCTGGATCTCCGCCACCGCCGGATCTCCAGGGCCTGGTTGCCGAACGGGGCCAGAGCGCAGGCCTGCAAGCCGGGCCGAGTGCGATGGCCTCGGAAGGTCCCTTCGGCGATCTCTGGCGGGGAGTGGATCGGGAAGGCTACGATCGCGCCCTCGGCGAGGAAGGGATCTTCCCTGTCGTCGTTGCGGTCGTTTCTGATGCGCTAGAGATCGAGGTGGAGGTACCGGTCGAAGAGGCAGAGCAGCCCGAGATCGAAGCGGTGCCCGAGTCGGAGCCCGTGGTCGAGGAATTGGAAGAAGCGACAGCAGAGCCCGAGTCGACCTCGGAGTTGGACGAGCCGGTGCCAAGCCAGGAGATTGGAGCGACGGCTACTCTCGGAAAGCTCTATCTGGATCAGGGGCACCTGGAGGACGCAGTGCAGACTTTCGAGGAAGTCTTGTCGAGGGAGCCAGACCGTCTGGATGCCCAGGAGGGCCTGGCCGAGGCTCGGCGCCGGCTGGGCGAGACCCTGGCTGCCGAAGAGGTCCTGGAAGGGGAAGCCGAGGACGACACAGGAAACGCCCGCGATCGGAAGGTTCGGGTGCTACGGGAGTACCTGGATCGGTTGAGGGCTGCCAGCGGGAGGCACTAGAGAAACATGTTTCAGGAACGGCTACAGAGCATTTGCGACAGCATCGATGGCGCCTTGGCAGTGTCCCTCGTCGACGCAGACGGCATCACGGTCGAGTCCATCGGCGACG
>JAUWSP010000058.1 GCA_030610025.1 Acidobacteriota bacterium
AAGAGTACTTCGCTGTGCAGGTTTCCCCACAGCAGGAACAGGCCGACAATGCCGCCGAAGGTCCACCAACGACCTGACCGGTCGAAAGACACCAACAGGTGAAGGAGGAGCAGTAGGAGCAGACAACTCACGAGCGAGGGGCGGAGAATCAACTGTTCGTCGATGGCCCACAGCCCGAGAGCGAGCAGGGGCACGAGATAGACGGCGAACTTCCACCGGTCACTGCCGGCCATGCGGAGCATGAGCAAGAAGAGCAGGGCCGCGATGCTCAGGGCCAGAAGGGCCTTGAGGACTACCAGTCCCCGATAGTCGCCCAGGACATGGGCACCGTAGGCCAGCAGACCGAAGCCCCATTCGTGACTGACCCAGCGTTCACCAGCGCGGGTGAAGGAGAACGGGTCGGTGGTGGGAACCGCGTGGTGCTCGACGACGAAGTCGCCGGTCGACAGGTGAAAGAACAGGTCGTCGTGAATCAGCGGCCGTGAGCCCCAGACAAAGGCCAGTGCCAGGGTCAGTCCCAGTCCCAGCAGCGTCGCCAGCCGGAGCGACAGCCCGGTGGCAGTGCTGGTGGCTGGGGTCTCGCTGGTCAAGGCGATGCGTGAGAAGGGTGTTGTGGGGTTCGGAGGTGCGACCGAAATCAGAATAGCACGCACCCCCGCGCCTCCTGTGTGGAGTCCTTGGGGGGCCTGGACCGTCAGGGTTGAAGTCAGGAGCCAGCGACGATGCGCCAGATCTGGGTCACGACGAAGCAGAGGACGAAGCCCATGCCGAGGGGCAGCAGCGCCGAAACCGTGGTCCATTTGGCGCTGCGGGTCTCCCTGTAGATGGTGTAGAGCGTAGTGGAACAGGGATTGTGGACCAGGCTGAAGAGCATCAGGTTCACCGCCATGAGCAGGGTAAAGCCTCCGGCCTGGAGCAACTGCCTCGTGGCCTCCTGGCTGTCGAGCTCGAACATGACCCCGGTACCGGCCCCGACCCCCTCCAAGCCGGTCACCATCACGGTGAGCATGAGGATGGTGGGGATGACGATCTCGTTGGCGGGGATGGCGATGATGTAGGCCAGCACGATGATGCCGCTGAGGCCGATCAACAGGCCGAAGGACTCGACGGCTCCGATCACGTGTTGTGCCAGGCTGACTCCGGAGATCTCGATGTTGGAGAGCAGCCAGATGACAGCACCGGCCGGCAATGCGAAGACCACCGCCCGCCAGAGCACCACCATCGTGCGATCGATGATCGAGGTATAGATGGTGCTCCAGAAACGGGGTGGCCGGTAGGGGGGGAGCTCCAAATTGAAGGTGGAGACCTCGCCGCGTAACACGGTCCGCGACAGGAGCCAGGAGGTGGCGAAGGTGAGGAACACTCCCAGAACCGCCACCCCCACGACCGCCAGGGCCGAGATGAGACCGGCGAGATAGGCCGGCGCCAGTCCGCCGATGAAGATGGAGGCGATGAGGATCTGGGACGGCCAACGCCCGTTGCAGAGAGCGAAGTTGTTGGTGATGATGGCGATGAGCCGCTCTCGCGGGCTGTCGATGATCCGGGTCGAGACGATGGCGGCGGCGTTGCAGCCCCAGCCCATGGCCATGGTCAGTGCCTGCTTGCCGTGCGCTCCCACCCGCTTGAAGGTCTTGTCCAGATTGAAGGCGACGCGTGGCAGGTAGCCGAAATCCTCCAGCAGGGTGAAGAGCGGAAAGAAGATCGCCATGGGGGGCAGCATGACGCTTACCACCCAGGCCGTGGCCAGGTACATGCCGTCGATCAGCAGGCCGTCCAGCCACCAGGGCATTCCCACGGCGGCCGCTGCGGTCTTCAGAGCCGGGTGGATCGTGTCCAGAAACAGATGGGCCAGCATCTTGGAGGGCACGTTGGCGCCGGCTATGGTGAGCCAGAAGACCAGGGTCAGCAGGGCCAGCATGAGCGGAAAGCCGAACAGACGACTGGTCACCAGACGGTCGATCGCCCGGTCGAGATCGAAGCGGGGCTTCTCGCCCGTGCGCCGGACGGCGCGATCGGCGAGGCTTGCGGCCTCGGTATAGATCAACTCCATCAGCTCCTGATGGAAGTCCTTGCCTATCTGCCACCGGAGGCTCGCCGCAAAAGCGAAGATGTCGTCTGTCTCTGGCCGCGCCGCATCCGGAAACGAGACAGCCTGCGGGGAGGAGTCCGACGGGCGGTCAGAGAGCAGATGCGGCTCCTGGAGCTCGCCAAGCTCACCGGTGCGGAACGCTTCGGCAATCCTTTCGTCGCCGTCCAGCAGGCGCAGGGCCACCCACTGGGCATTGGGCAGCCCCGGATAGACCTTCTCGACTTCTGCGGTCAGTTGCCGTACGGCGCGCTTGAGAGAGGAAGACTGTCCACCCACTCTTCGGGGCTTGCCGACCAGCCTGCCGCTGGCGACCTCGGCGATGACCCGGTTGAGCTCGTCGAGGCCCTCTCCGTGACGGGCCGAGGTCGGGACGACAGGCACCCCCAGATCGCGCGCCAGCCGCCGGTCGTCGATCTCCAGTCCCTTGCGCCTCGCCTCGTCCATCAGGTTGAGGCAGACGACCGCCCGATCGGTGATCTCGAGGACCTGGAGAACCAGGTTCAAATTGCGCTCCAGCCGGGTGGCGTCGACCACGATGACGGTGACGTCGGGCTTGCCGAAGAGGATGAAATCGCGGGCGATCTCCTCGTCCACACTGGTCGAGAGCAGGGAGTAGGTGCCCGGCAGATCCACCAGCTTGTAGCGCTCCTCGCCGATCGAGAAGCCGCCCTCGGCCCGCGCCACGGTCTTGCCGGGCCAATTCCCGGTGTGCTGTCGCAGGCCGGTCAGGGCGTTGAAGACCGTGCTCTTGCCGGTGTTGGGATTGCCGGCCAGGGCTACGACGTAGTCCCAGTTCTCCATGTCGACGCCCAGCTTCACCAGATTGGGCAGGCTGTGGGCCGGGCAGGTAGCGCAGTCGGCTGGCTGGTGGCTCATGAGGCCGCGCTCTTTTCCAGGCGCTCGATCTGGATCTGGTCGGCCTGGTCCTGTCGCAGGGCGATGACGGCGCCGCGAATGCGGTAGCCGGTGGGATCACCGCTGGGGCTGCGCAGCTCGGCTTCCACGATCGTGCCCGGTATCAGGCCGAGATCCAGCATGCGTCGTCGCTCGAGGGCGCGCAGCTTCGGTGTGATGGCGACGACTCGCGCCTGCTGCCCCAGGGGCAGCCCCGAGAGTCGCTCGAAGGGACCTGGCATCTTTACTTCTTCCGGTAGTGGAGCGACCGACAGGTTCGCCGCCAGGACAGGCGCCAGGACCACTTCCTCCGCGTCGGCTTCGAAGCGAATGCGCCGCGGGGTGGATTCGTTGACTCGAACCCGCATTCCGGGGTGCAGGCCCTCGGCCAGCAACTGGGCGTAGACCGCCTCGGGCTCGTCCTCGACGTGGACGATCTCGGCCAACTCGCCGACCGGCAACTCGGTCAGGGGGCGTCCCTGCGGGGGCGGCATCTCGCCACGGGCCGTCGGAATGGGGTCACCATGAGGGTCGAACGGGGGGTTGCCCATCCTGGCAGCAAGGGCCTCCGCTTCGGCCGGCGTCGTGGTGTGCTCTCGAAGCTCCGCTTCCTGATGCCAGGCTTGGGGCTCCAGTCCGGTCTCGTCGGAGAAATAACGCTCCCAGAGGCGGTGGATGCGGATCACCTGCAGAGCGTGTCTGCGGCCTTCAGTGGTCAGCAGATAGCCACCCTCGGCCGAAGAGACGAGACGCTGTTCCTCGAGGCTCTCGAGCAGCTCTGCTGCCCGGTTGCCCGAGATTGTCAAAGCGCCCGACAGGCTCTGAAGAGTACAGACCTGCTGCCGATACTCGCAATCGAAGAGGTGCTTGAGGGCGTCCTCGATAAGAACCCGCTCCGTCGCCTTCGAGGCTCGGAGGAGCCTCCACAGCAGGCCGCGATCTGGGCGTAGCAGGTAGACGGCCAGCAACGTCAGGCCGATCACCCACAAGAGTGCGAGATAGGGATTGATCATGATCGATTCCGGTGCGTTGAGCGGGTTGGAGGGGCCGCCCGGTTGATTTTTAGAGTAGTCAAAAACTCCTGACCTGTCAATCAAATGCACCATCCTCGAGGCGAAGCTTCGCTGGTATCCTTCGGCCATGGCGCGCATAGGGGAGCCAATCCCCCTCGGCAAGTCGGTCGGGCTCCTGGTCGGAGTCAGTGGGTTCGTGGGTGTGCTGCTGGCGCCCTGGCTCGTCGCTCCCTGGGCCCGCGCCCTCTTGTGGCTCGTCCCGTTGATGGTGCTGGGTGCCCTGGCTTTGCTGATCTTCCGCCGTCAGGACCGAGCGTGGGTTCTGGTCGCTGTTTTCCTGCTCTGTGTCGCCGCCGCGGTGTTTCTCGCACCAGCCCTGAGTGCAATGCCCCGACTCGCCAGGTCGACCCTGGCCAGCGCTGTCCTGATGGCCTCGTGGTGGATCACGGTGGCAATCCCCATCCCCGCCACCTCGCTGCTCCCCCTCGTCCTGTTTCCGGTTTTCGGGATACTCACGAGCAAGGAAACAGCGGTCAACTATGCGAGCGAGATCATCTTCCTGTTCATGGGCGGTTTCATCCTGGCCCTGGGAATCCAACGCTGGGGCCTGCATCGACGCATCGCCTTGCACATCGTCCAGGTCTTCGGCACCAACCCGTCACGCATGGTCCTCGGGTTCATGGTGGCGACAGCCTTTCTCTCGATGTGGATCTCCAACACGGCGACCAGTCTCATGATGCTGCCGATCGCCCTGGCCGTGGTCGCCTCACTTCGTGAGGTGGAAGGGGATCGCATCGTGGGATTCGCACCCGCGCTGCTGCTTGGCATCGCCTACTCCGCCTCGATCGGCGGTCTGGCCACTCCCATCGGAACCCCTCCCAACATCTCGTTTCTCAGAATCGTGGAGATTCTCTTCCCCGACGCACCCACGATCTCGTTCGGCAGTTGGTTTGTCGCCATCCTTCCCGTCGTGGTGGTCTTTCTTCCCCTGGCCTGGATACTCCTGATTCGACTCTTCGGCAGTCGGGTTCCGAGTGGCTCGCTGTCCGCGGGTCGGGAGGTCATTGCCGACGAGATCCGAGCCCTGGGGAAGATGAGTGGTGCGGAGCGCCGCATGCTGTGGATCTTCGTCATCACTGCCTTGTTGTGGATCTCCCGCGGTGATCTGGATCTCGGAGAGTTCCGGATTCCGGGTTGGGCCAGTCTCGTCGAGGCCTGGCTGCCGGGACGCTTCTCGGCCGGTCACTTGCACGACGCGACGGTCGCCATGAGCATGGCGCTACTCACCTTCTTGATTCCCGGCGACCGACAGGCGGATGGCAAGCGTCCGGCCCTGATGGATTGGGAGACCGCAGTCAAGCTGCCATGGGGAATCCTGCTGCTCTTTGGCGGTGGATTCGCGCTGGCGGTGGCATTCAAGGAGTCCGGTCTGGCGGAGTACTTTGCCGCTTCCTTTGCCAGACAGGTTGGTGGCCTTCCGCCCTTTCTGCTGGTGATCGCCACCTGTCTTCTGCTGACCTTTCTGACCGAAGTCACCTCGAACACGGCGACCACCGAGGTCTTGCTGCCGATTCTCGCTGGAACGGCGACCGCCATGGGAGTCCATCCTCTGCTCCTCATGCTCCCGGCGACCCTTTCGGCGAGCTGCGCCTTCATGCTGCCGATCGCCACGCCCCCGAATGCCATCATCTTCAGCTCGGGCGAAGTGGAGATACGCGACATGGTTCGGGCCGGTCTGGTCCTCAACCTCGTTGGTGTCCTGGTGATCGCGACGCTCTTCTTCCTCGTCTCCTCCCGACTCCTGGGCCTCGATCTGTCCACCATGCCCATCTGGGCCACCCAATAGGCAGACCCCACGCCCTTACGCCCCTGAGCCCCTACGCCCTTTGAACCATGCAACCCCATCCCTGTCGGAGCCGTACTATCATTGGTACGACATGGTCTACGTGTACCGATACGTCGGTGGTCTCGCTCTTTTGCTGCTTCTGATTCTGGGAGTGGGCTGTGCGGGTGAAGAGACCGGCATTCCGGCCTCGGTGCTCGACAAACAAGTGGCTGCGCCAGCAGTGGAGCACCAGGCGAGCACGCCGGCGCAGCCGCAGAGTGGCGGCGGTAACGCCCTGGATGATATTTCCGTGTTTCCCAGCTTCATGCCGGCGCTGGGCTTCAGCACGGATACGTCGGATTGTCAGCTGACGGACGATCCCTACAGCACCTGCATCTAGAATGCGAGTGGACGGGGTCTGGAGGTATCAGTCGATGAGAAAGCAATGGCTTCCCCTGATGATCGTGGCAGCGGTTCTCCTGGTGTCACCCCTTCGTGCCGGGGACGAGAAAGAGGAGAAGAAGTACTGTACGAACAAGGTCGAAGACTGCGTCCGATCGATGAAAGAGAAGTTCGCGACGAGAGGCTGGGTCGGCATCAACATGGAGGCGAGCGAGGAGGCTGGCGGCGTCGTGCTGACGTGGATCTCTCCGAACAGCCCGGCCGAGGAAGCGGGCCTGAAGAAGGGCGATCTTCTGACTTCGCTAAACGGGATTCCCTACGACGAGGCCAACGAAGAAAACCTCGGGAAGGAGTACGAGTCTTTTCGGCCTGGCAGCATCGCGACCTTCGGAGTCGAGCGCAACGGCGAAGCCATGGAAATCGCAGTCACCCTGGAGCCGATGCCAGAGGAGATCCTGGCGAAGTGGATCGGCGAGCACGTCCTGCATTACCACGGTGAGGAGTATTCGGAGCACGTCGATTGAGGCATTGAGGCATTGAGGCGCTGGGGCATTGGGGCACGGACCCCTTCCCCCCCTGCCTATGGGAGGGCGCAAGGCCCGCCCCTACAGAATCATCGAAACGGCTGGCACCTCTGCCGGCCGTTGTCATTTTGGCCGCTAAGCTGTTCATTTTGGACTCTGAATGGCGCCTTTTGGCCGGTGAGCTGGCACTCCGTCCGCGGTAGGATGGCCCACCGCGCAGATCTGCTCGGGCGTCGCAGCCGTAATTGCGATGTGGACCAGCCAAGGAGACCGCTGATGAAGAGAGTGATTCGAAATCTGTTAGCGCTGAGCGTGCTGGGATTGTGGTTCGGGCTGAGCGGCATCGCCCTGGCCGAGGAGCTGCCGGAAGGAGTGGAACAGATCCTTCCCCGCGGCAAGATTGCCGCTGTTTTCGATCCGCAGTTCGTTCCAGCTGACGAGGCGAAGATCGCCAAGGATGCCTGGGTGTTGGGGGTCGTGATCGACGGCCAGGCACGTGCCTACAGCCTCAACCTGCTGAATCGACACGAGATCGTCAACGATCGAATCGGCGACACGGCGTTCGCCGCTGTGTGGTGACCCCTGGCCAACACGGCCGTGGTCTACGGCCGAAAGATCGGCGACAAAGAGCTCAACTTCGAGGCTTCGGGAGCGCTGATGGATGCCTCGCTGGTCATGCGCGATCGCGAAACGGATAGCTGGTGGTCGATCATGACCTCTACAGCCATCGGTGGCGATCTGGCAGGTACAGAGCTCGAAGAGATGCCGGTCAGCGAGAAGTCCACCTGGAAGGATTGGGTGAAACGGCACCCCGAGACCCTGGTGCTTTCCATCCAGGGTGAGGAGCACGTCGACAACAACCCTTACGACAACTACTTCGAATCCGCGGAGACCTTCCGCGACCTGAAGATCGAAGACAAGCGATTGAAGCCAAAAGACTCCATCTACGCTTTCTGGATCGACGGTGAGCCCTACGCGGTACCGCACAAGACCTTCGAGGGCGGCGAAGTTTTCGAGATCGAGGGCGATAGCGCCCACCGTCTCTTCGTCTACCGTACCAAGGGCTCTCCCATGTTCGAGTCCAGCAAGGCCTATCTCGTGCCGGCGGAGGTGGCCGACAGTACCGGCAAGCCGAAGGATCTCCTGGTCGCCATCGAGTCGGGGCAGGCCATGGGCGTTACAGCGATCGGCGGTTTCGACACCTTCTGGTACAACTGGGTCTCGGTGAACGAGAACACCAGGTTGGTGAAATAGGATCCGGTTTCAAAGGGTCCGCAAACCGCCCGCTGGAGGGCTCGAAGCTCTCCCCTACGAGCGGGATCGAGAGGATTTCCTTGATCGACGAAGCCCCTGAAAAGGACGAGCGCGACCGGGATCTCGGATTCGGCTCGGTGGTGGCTCGGCAGAGCCGCCAGCGACTGCTGAATCGGGACGGCACCTTCAACGTCGTGCGCCGGGGACTGGGGGTGAGAGCCTCTTTGAGCCTCTACTACTCCCTGCTCACGATGTCCTGGCCACGCTTCCTTCTGGTTGGGCTGGCTGGTTATCTCGTGCTCAACGCTCTCTTCGCAACGGGCTACTACGCGCTCGGGCCCGAGGCTCTGGCAGGCGACGAAGGTACCGCTGTGGGTGGCCGATGGCTCCAGAGCTTCTTCTTCAGCGTTCACACCATCAGCACTGTGGGCTACGGGCATATCGTGCCCACGAGCCTCGCGGCCAACATGCTCATGACCATCGAAGCCATCGTCGGCTTGTTCGGTCTGGCTCTGGGAACCGGGTTGATCTTTGCTCGATTTTCTCGACCCCTGGCCGGGATTGTCTTCAGTCGAAACGCGATTATCGCGCCCTACAAGGGCATTCGGGCCTTCGAGTTTCGAGTCGCCAACCGACGCCGGAATCAGATCGTGGATCTCGAGGCACGAGTCGTCTTCGCCCGCCTGGACAGAACCGATGGGCCGATTCGCCGGGTGTTCGACAATCTCGAACTGGAGCGCCGCCAGGTGGACTTCTTCCCCTTGAGTTGGACGGTCGTGCATCCCATCGACGAGGCCAGCCCCCTCTACGGGTTGAGTCGCGAGGATCTCCTGGAGAGCGACGCCGAGTTCCTGGTGCTGCTCACCGGGATGGACGAGACCTTTTCTCAGAGGGTTCATGCACGCTCCTCCTACAAGGCTGATGAGGTGCAGTGGGGCGTGCGGTTCAGGAACATCTTCGAGGAGACGGACGACTCGCACATCGCCATGGAGGTCAGTCGGATCGGTGAGGTCGAGGAGGCTGAGTTACCTGACTGAAGCGCTGTCCTTTCTCGAGCAGCCCGAAGCAGCGACAGCAGTCATGCTGGGTTTTCTCGCTCACCGACTCGGATAGACTCCTTCGTGAACAGACTCAGGGGGGCCGCCCGATGGTCCCTCCGGTCGCCAGAAAAGGGGAATCTCGATGCGTCATATCGCTTGGATTGTTGGTCTTGGAGCTCTGGTAACGATGGCAGCAATGCCCCCTGCCGAGGCCAGCGAGGGCGCCCACTGGACCTACGAAGGCGGGGAGGGGCCGGAGCACTGGAGCGAGCTGTCGGCGGAGTTCGCTATGTGCTCCAGAGGCCTGAACCAGTCGCCGATCGATCTCGTTGCCGATATTGATGCCGATCTTCCCGAGTTGATCCTCGAGTACACCAATCCTGGCAACCTCGTTGAGACCAACACGGGGCACGCCATTCAAGAAAAAGTCAATCCTGGCAACTTCCTGGTCTTCGTCGACAAGCGATACGAGCTCAAGCAGTTTCACTTCCACAGCCCGAGCGAACACCTGGTCGACGGCGAGGCTTTTCCGATGGAGGTGCATTTCGTTCACCAGGACCAGAATGGCAGGTATGCCGTCCTGGGATTGATCTTTGAAGAGGGTGAGAGAAACGAGTTGATAGACAACTTGCCGTCATTCAGGGCCGAGCGCGGCGAGGATCCACACGGAGACCCCGTGGACTTCAACGAGCTGATTACCGATCGGACGAACTACTTCCTCTACAACGGTTCGTTGACCACCCCGCCCTGCTCCGAGGGAGTGCAGTGGATCGTCCTCAAGGACCCGATCATCGTCTCACCCGAGCAGATCCAGCACGACCACGACCTGTTGGGCTTCGACAACAATCGC
>JAUWSP010000339.1 GCA_030610025.1 Acidobacteriota bacterium
GAGACCGCGCAAGAGCTTTCGAACCGGGGGCACGCGGTTGAGGTCTGGACGCGGGACGCCAAGGTCAACGCCGTCCGACGTCTCGAGGATGGCACCTTCGAGGCCGCTGCCGACCCCCGCGGCCCTGGCTCCGCCGGTGTAGTCAACCCGATTCGATGAGGGTCGAGGCGTCCGGCCGGGCGCCTCAACCCATTTCGTGGCGCCTGCGCAGCTGGCCGCAGGCGGCATCGGTCTCCAGGCCGCGGCTTTGCCGCAGGTGGGCATTGACGCCCCGTCGGCGGAGCGCCGCCAGGAAGTCGTGGGCCTGAAAGTCGCTCGGTCGCTTGAAAGGCAGACCCTCCACCGGGTTGTAGAGCAACAGATTGACGTGCGCGTGAAGCCGTTTCGCGATCGCGGCAAGCTCGGCGGCATGTTCGTGGCTATCGTTGGTGCCGGCCAGGAGGCAGTATTCGAGGGTGATCTCACGACCCGTGTCATGGAAGTAGGTCTCACAAGCCTCGAGCAGCCTGGCGAGGGGTACTCCCTTTGCCCAGGGGATCAGATCCCGGCGTAGCTCCTCGTTGGGCGCGTGAAGGCTCAGGGCGAGTGTGGTCTGAAGACCTTCCTGAGAGAGCCGCTCGATTTGCTTGGGCAGCCCGACGGTGCTGACCGTGATTCGCCGCTGGGCCACACCCAGCCCCCATTGGGCGTTGATGTGACGCATGGCTGCGACGGTGACGTCGTAGTTGGCCAGGGGCTCGCCCATCCCCATGAAGACGACGTGGCTCAACCGTTCTTCCCCCTCTTGGAGATGCTGAGCGACGCGTAGGGCCTGCTCTACGACTTCTCCCACCGTGAGGTTGCGCTGCGCTCCGCCGATGCCGCTGGCGCAGAACCGACACCCCACATCGCACCCGACCTGGGTGCTGAGACAGACGGTTCGACGCTGCCGGACAGGGCTTCCGGCACGTCGATCCTCAGAAGGGATCATCACCGTTTCGGTCGTAACGCCGTCGGGCCACTGGAGAAGGACCTTGGTGGTTCCGTCGGCGGCCGTTGAGCGATTCAGCTCTCGGGCCGCGAGAATCGAGTACTCGCGTTCGAGCCGGTCCCGCAGCACCTCTGGCAGATCCGTCATCAGACCGAAGTCGGTCACCAAACGTTGAAAGATCCAGCCGAATACCTGGCGGGCCCGATAGGTTGGCTCGCCTCGCGCTTTCAGCTGCGTCTCGAGTTGATCCAGGGAAAGGCTCAGCAGGTGGGGCTTGAAGGCCATGCCGGAAGTATATGGGCACTCCATCGGCCGCCCTCGAGGGCTGACAAACTCCGCCCCGGAGAATACTGGTGGTGAGGGGGAAGTCTCGAGAAGGGGTCGCGAATCGGCTCGATCAACCAGCCGCCAGGGCCCAGCCAAATCCAGCCACGCCCATCAGGAGAAGGGCGGGGATGCCGAAAAGGACCAGAAGTACCAGGGCTACGGGCGCTATCGCGAGTCCGACCACCATGAGAACCAGGAACAGGACGAACTTCAGCAGGCCAAACAAGAGGACTACCGGCAGGAGCAGGAGGCGCAGGACCAGCTTGGCGAGCAAAGCGAACAGAAAGAGGCTGCCCAGCACGATCCCACCGACGAAAAGAACTCCGAAAATGGCGACCAGCTCCAGCATGGGATGTACCTCCTCCTCTGACTACGCCTGAGAGGGCGTGAGGGTTTCAAGTGTGGACAGGTCGAGGGTGGCAGGGATCCATCCTCGCACGGAGTTGATGAGGAAGACCTCCTCCGCTCGCGACAGGTCTTTCAACTCGATGATGGCCTCGCGGATGGTTCCCTCTTCAAGGAGCTCCTGTCGTAGGGTTCCTGGCAGGAGTCCCGAGTCCAGGGGTGGAGTCACCATCTCGCCATCCAGCTTCAGGACGAGATTGGCGAGTGTGCTTTCGGTGATCTCGCCCTCCTCGTTCCACAGCAGGACATCGTCGTGGTCGGGGAAGGCCTTCTTTCTGGAGTCGTAGACTTCTCGATACGTCGTCTTATGGAACAGAAATCGGTTGCGGCGATCGACGGGCTGCCTGGCGATGGCGACGGCCCAAGATCGCTCGTCGACCACCAGGGGCCGAGCCTCGATCTCGACTTGCCCCTCGGAATCGACGAGAAGCCGAACCTTGTGAGTCTCTTGTGAAAACCCCCCGGTGACCTTTTCAAGGTGATCCGCCAGGCGGTCCGGGTCGATAGGGAAATCGAAGTAGACTGCTGATCGGCTCAATCGCTGCAGATGTCGATCGAGGAGGTAGTAGCCGTCGGTCGGATCCCAGCGAAGCGTCTCGAGAAGTTTGAAAGTAGGGATAGGAAAGCTCAGAACCAGAGACTTGGTCAGGGCTTCCTCCCATTCCTCTGTTGCCTCCGATTCGGCAACGATGCCACCGCCGGTTCCGAACTCGGCAAAGCCTGATTCCCGATCGATCTGAACCGTACGAATGGCGACGTTGAACCTTGCCCGCCGGCCTGGAGCGACATAGCCGATGGCCCCGGTGTAGGCCCCTCGAGGGAGGGTCTCGAGATCGGAGATGAGCTCCATGGCGCGGATCTTGGGCGCCCCGGTGATCGAGGCGCACGGAAACAGAGCGGAGACAATCTCGGAGAAGCTCGCCCGGGTCCGGGCTTCGACTGTCGAGGTGAGCTGGAAAAGCGAGGGATACGTCTCCAATTGCCAGAGGTGAGCCACTCGAACACTGGACGGGGTGGCGATTCGTCCCAGATCGTGGCGCACCATGTCCACGATCATGACGTTCTCGGCAAGGTTCTTGGGCGAAGCCTGGAGCCAGGCCGCCGATTGCTCGTCTTCCTCGGCGGTTCGACCCCGCGGCGAAGTTCCTTTCATCGGTCGGCTGACGAGGGAATCACCTGCGAGCCGAAAGAAGAGCTCTGGGGAAGCGGAGCACAGCGCCCATCGGCCGATGTCGACGAACGCGCAGCACCTCGAACGCTGCCCCCGAGCCATGGATGCAAAGAGCGACCAGGCGTCGCCTGTGAAAGGGGATTGGAGGCGATGGGTGTAGTTGACCTGATAGGTGTCGCCGCGGGAGATCGCTCGATGAAGGGTATCGATAGCCTCCTCGTAGCTGTGCCTGGTTTGAGAGGAGTGCCACGTCATCGGAGCCCCGCTGCTCCCGAGCCCAGGGGTAGGCGGCTCGACGACTTCGGGCTTCTCGAACAGACTGAACCAGATGAGCGGCAGGTCGCTCGCCGCCTTCACCCGCATGGCGGAGTCGAAAGCCGGAGCCGATTCGTAGCTCAGGAATCCTGCCGCGAAGAAGCCTCGATCGGCCGCCGACTCGATCTCTCTCAAGATGGGCCGAACCTCGGAGATCTCGGTGCCGATGAGGGTTGCCACGGGGCAGCGAAAGCTCAGCCACTCCAGGGTATCTCCCCGAGGAGCTTGCAGGACGATGTGGGGCGCCTCTCCCATTTCGGATTTGTCGGCGAGAACCTCCGCCGGCTTCGTGCCTTTGCCCGTTGGCGGTTGGGTTAGACTCGGGCAGTCCAACGACAGGAACTCGACCCATGCCTAGAATCACTCGAGTCTACACGCGAACCGGCGACGACGGCACGACGGGTCTCGGCGGAGGTCAACGGGTCGGCAAGGGCTCGCCTCGCATCGCCGCCTACGGCACGGTCGACGAGCTCAATGCATTGATCGGTGTCGCCATGACTACCGGCCTGGAGAAGGAGTTGGTGAACGAGCTGTCGAGAATCCAGAACGAGCTCTTCCATCTGGGTTCCGATCTCTGCTTCCTGGAAGAGGACAAGGACAGCACCGCCTTGCCTGGGATCGAGGAGCACCACATCACGCGGCTGGAAGAGCTGATGGACCGCCTTTCGTCGGCAGTGCCACCACTGGAGAACTTCGTATTGCCCGGTGGCTCGGCAGGTGGCGCAACCCTGCATGTGGCCCGGACGTGCTGCCGCCGCGCGGAGCGTGAGTTGGTCAGGTTGGCCGAGCAGGAAAGGGTGGGCGCCTTTACCATGCGCTATCTGAATCGGCTCTCCGACGCCCTGTTCGTGATGGCTCGCTTCGAGAACTCCCGAAAGGGAGTCCAGGAAACAACCTGGAACAGCCGGGCCTGAAACCCGACACTAGAGTACCGTCTCACGCATGACCTCTTCGATGGTCGTCACACCGTCGCGGATCTTCTCGAGTCCACTAGAACGCAGGCTGATC
>JAUWSP010000508.1 GCA_030610025.1 Acidobacteriota bacterium
ATCGGGCGGCGAGCCCCTTTGTTCAAAGAACCCGATCTCAAGCGCCTGCTCCCCGACTTCGAAGTGGAGACCTCGTTTCTCCTCCGCAACGGGTTCCAGGAGTACGTCCTCCTCCACCCCTGAGGGATCGAAACGAGTGACCTCCGCAACCACGGTCCGATTCCCGATCGAGCAACACACCCTGGCCAATGGCCTGCGGGTGGTCTTGCAGCCTGATTCCAGTCTGCCACTGGTAGCCGTCAATCTCTGGTATCACGTCGGCTCCAAGAACGAAGTACCGGGTAGAACTGGCCTGGCTCACCTCTTCGAGCACATGCTGTTCCAGGGCAGCCAGCATGTCGAAAAGAACGACCACTTCCGCCTCGTGCAACAGGTCGGTGGTGTCGCCAACGGCTCGACCTGGTTCGATCGAACGAACTACTACGAGACGCTCCCTGCGCACTGCCTGAGCCTCGGCCTCTGGCTGGAGTCCGATCGAATGGGCTACTTCCTACCGGCGCTCGACAGCGAGAAGCTGGAGAATCAGCGTGAAGTCGTGATGAACGAACGCCGGCAGAGGATCGAGAACCAGCCCTATGGCCAGGCCTTCGAGCTCCTGAATGAAACGCTCTTCCCTGTCGGATATCCCTATCGTTGGCCAGTCATCGGCTACATGGACGACATCGCTGCCGCCGACCTGGAGGATGTAGAGGCGTTCTTCCGCACCTACTACACTCCGAACAACGCGGTTCTGACCCTGGCTGGTCACTTCGATCCGGACGATGCCATGAAGCTCGTCGAAAGGTACTTCGGCCCCATACCCGCGGGTCATGCCTGCCCCGATGTGGCGGCTCTCCCGCCAGGTGATGGCCTGGGAGAGGTCGTGACTCTCGAGGACGACGTTCAATTGCCAAGGCTGTACACGGCATTCCAACTGCCATCCTTTGGGGAGCTCGAGTGGTACAGCGCCGACCTGCTTGGCGCGGCCCTGTCCGGCGGCAAGACCAGTCCCCTGTACCGCCAATTGGTCTACGAGCGACAGATCGCCCAGGACGTCAGCGCCTTTGTGCTACCCACCGAACTGGCTTCCAGCTTCATCGTCGTCGCAACCGGTCGACCCGACACCGAGCTCACTGAGCTGGAAGACGTCGTGCACGGAACACTCGGGAGGGTCGCCGCTGGAGATCTCGGCAAGGATGATCTGGAAAGGGCACGAAACAAGCTGGTCACTTCCTATAGCGATCAGCTTCAAGCGCTCGATGACCGAGCCGACCTGCTATCGATGTTCACCACCTATTTCGACCAGCCCGAGCGTATCGAAAGCGAGATCGACCGATACCTCGACAGGCGGCCCGAAGATCTCGCGACGGTGGCCAGAGATCGCCTGACCCCAGACCAGGCCGTCAGCGTTCGGGTGGTTCCCCGGTAGCGCAAGGAGGCAGGGCGTGGACAACGTGATGGACGAGTTTCGATCCAAGCCTCCGACTCCGGGCGAGGTGGTTCCTTTCTCCTTTCCCCGCTTCGAGCATTTCCACCTCGCTTCCGGCCTCGAGGTCTATCTGGCCTCGATCGATCGCGGTCCCCTGGTGAGCCTGCACCTCGCTTGCCCCGGAGGGGCCTGGCATGACTCACCGAGAGACGCCGGACGAGCAACTCTGGCTGCCGAGCTGCTGGACGAAGGAACCGACGACCTCACCGCAATGGAGATCGCCGCACGTGTCGACTCTCTGGGGGGCTTTCTTTCCAGCCAGGCCGATTGGAACGCCAGCTGGCTTTCCGTCAGCTTGCTGTCGCAACATCTGGCACCGGGCCTGGACCTACTGGCCCAGTTGGTGGAACGATCCTCCTTTCCCGAAGCCGAAGTCGAGCGCCTGCGAATGCAGCGGCTGGCGAATCTGAAGACCAGAATCTCACAGCCGTCTTCATTGGCAGCAGACGCCCTTGCCAGGATCGTCTACCCGGGAACCGCCTACGCGCAGCCCGCAATGGGCACGCCGGAGTCGATAGAGTCTCTTGCACGCAGTGAGCTCTTCGATTTCTATCGCCAGCAGGTAACGCCTCACGGCTCTGTCCTGATCCTTACCGGGGACCTCGACCCGACGGCCACCAGGAGATTGATCGAGCAGGTGTTCGGCGGATGGTCCGGTAGCAAGGCACCGGCGGCCAGGCCCATCGAGATCCAGGCTCAGGAGCAGACCACGGTCCACATCGTGGACCGACCGGGCGCAGCCCAGACCACGCTCAGAGTGGGTCATGCCTCCATCCCGCGCACTGACTCCGACTTTGGCTCCCTCCAGGTGTTGAACAGCTTGCTGGGGGGCAAGTTCACCAGCCGCATCAATCTCAGTTTGCGGGAAAAGCTCGGCATCACCTATGGCGCCAGCAGCAGCTTCTCCTCTCGACTCGGTCCCGGGCCGTTCCAGGTGGCAGCCGACGTCGAAACCGACGGGGTCGGAATCGGAACCCAGGAGATCATCCAGGAGCTGCACCGCTTGCAGGACGAGTTGGTCGACGAAGAGGAGCTACGAGATACCAAGACCTACCTGCTGGGCGTCTTCCCCTACTCATTGCAGCGTATCGACGGCCTGGCCAACCGCCTGGCCGATCTCGGTGTCGCGTCCCTACCCGACGACTATTTCGACCGCCAACTGGAGATCATTCGCAAGATCGAGCCGGAGGCCATCCGGGCTTTGGCCAGGCAACATCTTCATCCGACGCGTCTGGCCATTGTGGCAGTCGGTCCGGCAGACGAACTGCAGCCTCAGCTCGAACGCTTCGGGCCGATCTCCGTGGTGTCACCAGACGCCCCGGTTCAAGTCGCCGACGACCCTGAGTGAAGGCCATCACCGACACTTTTGGATCTCACTCCAGGGCCTGTGAGACCCGAGCCCCTTCGGACCTCGAGCCGCATCCAGAACCGGGCTGGTAAACCCCTTTGTTTTCTATGGTTTAGACATCCCGCAAAGCCGTCTCAGGACGACCACCGCTGTGCTATAGTTACGGCCTATTTTGTTGGCTCGATAGGAGGTCCAAAGTATGCAGGTCGACAGTCCAGACAGGATCAGAAACGTCGCTCTTACCGGCCACAGCGACACCGGTAAAACGACTCTGGCCAGCGCCCTGCTCTACGCCGG
>JAUWSP010000555.1 GCA_030610025.1 Acidobacteriota bacterium
AGCGTCACCGAGGCGGCCTGCTCTGGCGGCGCCGACCCCGATGTCGGCTACTTCATGGATACCGTGGGCGGCTCCTCCGGTTCGGCAGTACTCGCCTACAGCGACAACCTGGTGGTAGCGCTCCACCACTGCCGGGGCAACAACTCCTGTGACACCGGGGGCGCCATCGATGATCCCAATCGCGGCGTTGCCGTACCTTTGATCATCACCTCCCTCGGGGCCAACCTGCCCAACAACGCCATCGGCAGCTCGGCGGATGTGATCTTCGAGGACGGTTTCGAAAGCGGCGACACCACGGCCTGGAGCAGCGTGCTACCCTGAGCCGCTAATCACAACACAAGGAGAACGACTCATGGCATACAAGCTACCCGACCTGCCCTATAGCCCCAGCGCCCTGGAACCGTACATCGATGCGGACACCATGGCGATTCATCATGACAAGCATCATCAGGCCTACGTCAACAACCTGAACGCCGCGGTCGAGAAACACCCCGAGCTGTTCGAGCAATCCGCCTTGCAGCTGATTCTCGATCTCGATGCCATCCCGGAAGACATCCGCGGGGCCGTGCGCAATCATGGCGGTGGCCACGTCAACCACACGATGTTCTGGACGATCATGGGCCCCGACAGTGGCGGCAGCCCGTCCGGCGGTCTGGCCTCGGCCATTGACGAAGCCTTCGGTTCCTTCGACGGATTCAAGACGGCCTTCTCGAAAGCGGCTGGCGGAGTCTTCGGCAGCGGATGGGCGTGGCTCTGCGTCGGCCAGGACGGCAACCTCATGATCACGACGACTGCGAATCAGGACAACCCGGTCTTCACAGAGGGTGTCTTCCCGATCCTGGGCGTCGACGTCTGGGAGCACGCCTACTACCTGAAGTACCAGAATCGCCGGCCCGACTACCTCGAGGCCTGGTGGAACGTCGTCAACTGGAGCCAGGTTGCGACCTACCGCAAGGTCATCATGGTCAGCGGCGGAGTGGCCGATATGGCCGATTGGGCAAAGGAACAGTGGGGCAAGCTCGAAGAGGCCTTTCACAAGCTGACCGACTAGCTCCAGAGTCTTTCATCGGAGGGATCCAGGGCGGCAGTTCCTCGCGGGACTGCCGTCTTTTCTCATGGATCGTGCTCGTTCAGGATGGCCAGCGCCCGATCGGGATAATCGGTGATGATGCCGTCGACTCCCCAATCCATCATCTTCTGAATCGCCTGCGGCTTGTTCGCCGTCCAGGGAATGACGAGAACCCCCTTTTTCTGGAGCCTCTCCACTTCACTGCGGCTGAGATGGACATGTTTTCGCGACACGATGGTCGCTGTCCCATTCTCCACCCAGAGTTTCGCACTGGCCGCTTTGACCACGAGAGAACGCCCCAGGTCGGGCTCCTGTTTCTGCACCTCGACCAGCACCGTCCCCCACGCACTTTGGACGATGGTCCGCTTTTCCAGGCCCCGCTCTTGAACAAGGTCGACGAACTGTTCAACAAGCTCCTCGACGGGCTTCGGCATCGCCCCGACTGCCTGCTTGATCTCGATGCTGAGCCGAACCGGATAGGGCGCTTCGGTTGCCAGATCGAGGACCTCCTCCAGCCGGGGTATTCGCTCGCCTGGTGACAGGACCTGCTCGGGGAACTTGCTGGCGCGCCGACCACCGCAGTCGAGATTCGAGATGTCCGAGAAGTCCAGTTCGGCGAGAGGCTGACGCCGCCGCGGCTCGCCATCGGGGCTCGAGCAGAGCTTGTTGTTGAGACGCAGATCGTGATGAACCGCGAAGACGCCATCGCGTGTCATCACCACATCGAGCTCGATCGTGGTCACCCCGAGCTCGATGGCCTTGTCGAAGGCCGCCATCGTGTTCTCGGGTGCCAGCCCCCTACATCCCCGGTGCCCCTGGATATCGAAGTCCGCAGGGGAGCCGTCGACCGTCGCGGCAACGGCAAAGAGGAACCAGCAAGCCAGGAGAAGCGGGGTAGCCGGCCGCATCTAGGTCTCTTGGAGCCAGGCGAGCGCTTCGTCGCGTTGCTCAGAGCTGAAGTGGCGCAGGTCCGGCCTGGTCACCGGATCGAACACCTTGGCCCAGATCGCCATCCACCCGGCGTCACCGACAACCGCCATTCTCTCGACGGTCTTGAAGATCGATCCCAGGTGTTTGGCCTTCTCGCTGACGACTCCAAGCTCGAAGCCACCATAGTCCTGCATGTCGGCAAAGATCCGGATCTTCGTTCCAGCTTGGCTAGCCTTCGTAAAACGCTCGAAGATCGGCGCTGCAGCCTCGGCTGTGATCTTGCCGTGAATCGCGTACGCCAACAGACCCTGGTCGGGATCGTCGAACTCGAGTAACTCGAGGCTCGTGTCTTTCGTTTCATTCATCATCGTCTCCAATTCGTTTGCCTGATCTTCTTCGGAAGTGTAGCCAGAGCCCCTGTGAAGGACAACAACGTTATCGCCCGGGGCGGGAGTTGTTAGCAGATGATGCTACCCTCTTTCGGCCGAGCGGAGGCTCACGACGTCTGCCGGGATGAACCGGTGGTGAAGGCATCTCTGCTCCAAGGCGCTGAAGCCAAGACATGAAAGAACAACTGGGAATCACCGCCCCCCTGCGAGGTGCCACGAAGTGGGCCCTTCTCATGGGCATTTACAGTTGCCTGCCGCTGCTGATTGCCCGCCTCGATGTCTTCGAGCTCCCGGGGCTGTTGGGTGGTGCCAGCGCGGTGCTCTCATTCGCGTTGGCTCTCCTCGTAGGGTTTCGAGTCAATGCTGCCTACGACCGTTGGTGGGAGGCCCGCAAGCTGTGGGGAACTCTGGTCAAT
>JAUWSP010000196.1 GCA_030610025.1 Acidobacteriota bacterium
ACCACCCAGAGCCGGTTCTTCCAGGGCACAATCGTGCTCGGAGATGGAACCGAGATTGCTGGTGGCTCGATCACTCCAGGCACGGCTGAAGCCCCACTAGTCGACGCCGAGTTTGCCGGTGGTGACTTATGCATTCCTGGATCGCTGGTTCCCACTGATGTAGCTGGCAAGGTCGTCCTCTGCCGGCGCGGCGGCATCGCCCGCGCTGCAAAGAGCCAGGCTGTCTACATGGCAGGAGGAGTCGGGACGATCCTCTACAACAACAGCGACGAGGACAATCTGGCCAGCGATTCCCATTGGACCCCGACGGTCCACATCGATCAAACACCGGGCCTGGCGATCAAGGCCTATATCGCCGGAGCAACCAGCCCGACGGCCGAGATCGTAGGGGAGGAGTACAGCGAGTGGCCCTATGCCCCGTCGATGGCCATCTTCTCTTCGCGGGGACCCAATCCGGTGGCGCCGGACATCATCAAGCCCGACATCACCGCACCGGGAGTCCAGATCCTCGCCGGCAACTCTCCGACACCCCTCGAAACCTGGGCTATTCAAGGAGAGCTGTTCCAGGCGATCCAGGGCACATCGATGTCGAGCCCCCAGGTGGCGGGAGTCTTCGCATTGATCAAGCAGGCCCGTCCCCATTGGAGCGCCGCCATGGCCAAGTCGGCCATGATGACCACGGCGCACCAGGACGTGGTCGACAATGACCGTGTGAGTCCAGCCGACCCCTTCGACATGGGAGCGGGACACATGAACCCGGGCGGGAAATGGAGAAAGGGCTCAATCGTTCACCCTGGACTGGCCTATGACGCCGGTCTGTTCGAATACGCCGCGTTCACTTGTGGCATGGACTGGGGTGTCTTCACCGCAGGCAGCTGTGACTTCCTGGAGTCGATCGGTGTCCCTTCGGACCCGAGCGATCTGAACCTACCCTCCATCGGTATCGCCGAGCTGCCTGGTCGGCAAACCGTGCAACGGACCGTCACCAGCGTGGCCATGGAGCAGGGTTGGCGGCGCTACAGCGTCTCCGTCGATGTTCCTCCGGGATACGAAGTGACGGTGAGTCCGTCCGAATTCAAACTGAAGCGGGGACAGACAGCTACGTACGAAGTGACCATCACCAATGTCGGCGCCCCGATAGGCGAGTGGCGCTTCGGATCTCTGACCTGGAGCGACAAAACCGGTCACTACGAGGTCTACACTCCGGTCGCAGTAAACGCGTCGCTGTTCTATTGCCCCGAGGAGCTGGAGGGCTACGGTACGACGAGCTCGCTGAGCTTCGACGTGAGATTCGGATACACGGGCAGCTACGCCGCGGCCCCACATGGTTTCGCTCCGGCGATCGTCACTCACGACAACGTGCTGCAGGACCCGGACCAGAGCTTCGACCCGGGTGACGGCTTCAGCAATCCGCATCCGTTCTCGGTGAGTGGTTCCGCCTACCTGCGGTTCTCAATGCCACCGGATGCGACCGAGGCCGATGCGGATCTCGACCTCTTCCTGTACGACCCGCTGGGCAACCTCGCGGCAACGAGCACCAAGGGCGGAACCGATGAGCAAATCGACATTCTGCTGCCGATGGACGGCACCTGGACGGTTTGGGTCCACGGTTGGTCCACTCCAGGTGGGGACTCGGACTACTACCTTTATGCCTGGGACGTGCCGCTGGCCTCCGGCGGTAGCTTGAGCCTCGATTCGGCTCCGTCGGCGGCAACCATCGGTGCCATAGGCACCATCGATGTGAGCTGGTTCAGCCTCTGGGATGGCACGTTGAACGACTGGCACCTGGGTATGGTGTCGCACACTGGCGACGTCGGCTTGATGTGCCTGACTCTGATCGATGTCGATCTCAGGTTTCCCACGGCCCGTCCACAGTCAGGGTTCGGACCAAAGAACTAGGCGAGGTCCTGAAGTTGGGAGTATGAAACCTACCGCCCCCGGGACTAGCCACCCGGGGGCGTTTCTTCGTCAGCGTCGATTCAGTCGGAATCGGAGTCCGAGTCTTTGGCAGGGGCGGCTCGAGGGGCAGGCTCTTCGCACAAGAACGGCATCCGGTGTCCACCACTGTGGTACTCGAAGACCTCCTCCTCGACCTGCAACTGGATGAGACAACCATCCTGGGGAACCTGGATGTACATCATCTCGGGTTGCGGACACCCCATGCTGGCGTCTGGCCACACCACAAGCTTCGCCTCGAGAACCTCGCTCTCCTCCACCGTGATCTCCAGACGCTCGGCAAGATCCTCCCTGGCCATCGTCACCAGTGGCTCCAGCGCGGGGTCGAACTGGATCGATTCTTCGGCCATGGTCTCTTCTGGATTCTCCTCTACCGCATGGGCGGCACAAGACAAACCGGGTATCAGCAACACCCAGCAGCTCAACAAGAGCAATCCCATGTTGGATGGGCCGCAACTTCGGATCTTCAGCATCAACTCCAATCCTAGTGGATCGACGAAGACGATTCGCACCCGAGTTCCGTCAATCCACCTTCGAGGTATTGGCAAGAAGTCCCAGAACAAATCCGTCCGATTGATCAGGAGCCAGACCGAGGTCAAACCAGCATTCCTTACAAAGTGGTAGAATCACAATGAAAAGTAAGGAACTCACAATGTCCAAGGCCACGCTGACCTCCAAAGGCCAATTGACGCTTCCCAAGGCGCTTCGGGACCGGCTCGATCTGAAGGCCGGTGACCCCATTGACTTCACCATCGACGAAGAGGGCCGAATCATTGGAGTTCCGATCATCCGCGACCCGGTCGACCAGCTGGTGGGCAGCCTGCACCATCTGGCCAAACACAAGCCCGTTACCGTGGAACAGATGGACCGAGCCATCAGAGATCGATTCAGCAAGGGCGAGCCGTGATCGCCCTCGACACCAACGTGCTCGTTCGCTTGCTTGTCTTCGACGAGCCACGCCAAGCAGAGCGCGCTAGAAGGCTCGTCGAACAGGCGACTTCCAAAGACGAGTCGATCTTCCTGAGCTCCATCGTGCTGTGCGAATTGGTCTGGGTGCTGGGGGGAGCCGTCGACGCACCGAAGAAAGACATCGTGGCCACACTGAATCGATTGTTGGACAGCGAGTTGTTCGTCTTCGAAAACGCTGCGCTGCTCCGCACAGCGATCGATCGCTTCACCAGCGGTCGTGCCGACTTCGCCGACTACCTTCTGGGAGAGGTCGCCTCGGACGCAGGCGCTTCGGTGACCTTCACCTTCGACCGCACCTTGCAGCACGAGCCCGGCTTTTCCCTGGTCTAGGTCGAGCCGAGCAATTCCTCACTCCGCCGCGATATCCTTGAGATCGGGTTCGACTGTCTACAGGAGAGAACCGATCATGGATACCTCAGAGAGCATCTTTCATCTCGCCATCCCGTGCCGGGACTTGGACGAGGCCAAGGAGTTCTATGTCGATCGACTGGGCTGCCGCCTGGCTCGACGCTATGACGATCGCATCACGCTCGACTTCTTCGGTGACCAGGTCGTTTACCACCTTTCCCCCGACTCCATCGATCCCGAGCCGACGATGTACCCGCGGCATTTCGGCCGGACTTTCCATGATCGGTCTCAGTTCGACGATGTACTCCGACTTGCACGGGAGCAGGGTCTGCATCTGTTTCGCGAGCCGTTCGTCCGCTTCGAGGGAATCCGGGAGGAGCACGAGACGTTCTTCCTCTGCGACCCTTCCAACAATCTGCTCGAGTTCAAGTTCTACAACGATCCCAAGATGATGTACTGAGTCGGGAGACTCGACGGTGCGTGTCCTGGTAGCGACGACCTGCACTCCCGATGATCGGAAGACCCTGGCCGTCGCTCGATCCCTCTCCAAGGCCGGTGCCTCGGTCACGGTCGGAGGCGATCGACGCCTGGGCCGGGCGTTCTTCTCGAAGCATGTTGGCTCTCGGATCGACTACCCGCATCCAGGCCTGGATCCAAACGGATTTGTGGAATCGCTGCGGCAAAGCCTCGAGGAGGTTCCTCAGGACGTGGTCATCCCTACTTCCGACTACACGAGCCTGGCACTGTCTCGATTCGAAGGACGGCTCTCTGAGTACAGCCAGATTCTGGCTCCGGGCCTCGAGTCGGCAGCCCTGGCCCGCGACAAACTGGACCTTCTGAGCCTGGCGGAGAGACTCGGGCTAGAGGTGCCAGCCACCCGCTGCCCCGACCAGGATGGTGACCTCGACCCCCTCGTCAAGGCCCTCGGACTGCCGGTAGTCGTAAAGCCGAGGCGGGGGATGGGTGGTATCGGCGTGAAGATTGCCAAGAGCTCAGAGGCTCTCGGACGCTGTCTCGAAAGCCGCCTTCCGATGGTCGATGACGTGTTCGATCTGAGCTCGCTCCTGGTACAAGAATGGGTACCCGGAGAAGTGCACGACGTCTGCGCGCTGTTCAATCGGGGCGAGCCGCGGGCCACCCTGACGCAGCGGCGGCTGTTCATGCACCCGGCGAGCGGAGGGCCCGGCATCTTCAACGAGACCACCGACGAGCCCGAGTTGAAGGAGAGAGCGACTCTCCTGCTCCGGGAGCTCGATTGGCACGGTCCGGCACAGGTCGAGTTCAAAGTCGATCCTCGAGATGGCAGCGTGAAACTGATCGAGGTCAACGGGCGCTTCTGGGGCACGCTCGATCTGGCAATTGCCGCCGGCATCGATTTCCCATGCATGGCTGCTGAGATGGCCGTTCATGGCGACGTCGAGCCCGTTTCCGACTATCGCGTCGGGCTCCAGTTCCGCTGGCCCGTACCTTTCGCGCTGCTCCACGCCCTCGAGGACGCCAGCTCGTGGCGCGCTCTCTGGAGGTTCCTGCGCCCGAGCTCGCAGATCCATTCAGATCTCTTCCCTGGCGATCCTCTGCCGTGGCTGGCGGAAACGTGGTTCACGACGCGCCGCCTGGCACGACGGGCAGGGCGGAAATGGAAATCCGACACTTCGACTGACCCGGAAGATCCACTCCTTCTTTCTGACCTATCGCGTCTTCGGTCGATCCTTCGGACACCATCGCCTGGACTCGAAGAGCGGGATCGACCTGGCAACTGACTCCATTCTTCAGCCAACAGGTCCAAATAGGGGTCTCAGTCCAGACTCCGGCCTCCTCGTACTGGCAGGCCAGCCAGCGGCCTATCGGCCATGCGGTACAATCCTTTGGGATCAATCGGAGGACAGCGAGATTGCGTCGCCGGATCGCTCCCGTCTGGTTCGAGAGCATCCACTGAAATTCTAGCCACCGCGAGACACCTGAGACATGGCCTTCGACAAGGAACTGGTCACCCGCATTCGAACCCTTCTCGAGGACCGAGTCGAGGTCGAAGAGAAGAAGATGTTCGGTGGCTTGACCTTCATGGTCAATGGCCACATGGCCTGTGGGGTTTCCAAGGATGTCCTGGTCGTCCGCGTCGGCGCCGACCACTACGAAGAGGCTCTCCGGGTCCCTTTCGCCCGCGAGTGCGATTTCACCGGCCGGCCCCTCAAAGGCATGGTGATGGTGGACCGCCGCGGTTTCGATTCGCCAGGCGACCTCCAGGCATGGGTTGATCGAGGCGTGCGCTTCGCTCGATCGCTACCCGCGAAATAGCCCTCCTACCGCAGCCCAACGGATTGCTTCTCCGTGTGATTGCAGGGTATATAATTTCAGCAAATTTCAACTGAAAGGACTGCCCTATGGATCGGTTCCTGATCGAGGTTCCCCATGCAGAGGATGTTGTAGCTTGTGCCCGTGTCATCCAGACGTTTCTCCAGACGGGATCGCACTACCTGACGAATGCGGAATGGGGTTGTCGGGACGGCGACCACAGAGCCTGGTTGATTGTCGAAGCCAGCAACAAAGAGGAGGCGACGATGATCGTCCCTCCACCCCATCGGGACCAGGCCCACGTGGTGCAGCTCAGCAAATTCACGATGGA
>JAUWSP010000410.1 GCA_030610025.1 Acidobacteriota bacterium
AGCTCGAAGAGCGCTTCATATCGCGACACCTTCGAAAGGAGATCCTGCATCGAGGATTGTGAATCTGCTACGCGGTCGTTCATCGTAAATCAAGCCCGAAGGCTCCTCAGCCCCGGGCTCACCTCACACAGGGAGAACGGCTCTACATGAATGTCGAGGTTGGAGAGCAACTTATTGAGTAACAACTCCGGCATGGTACTCAGGCTGGAGCCAGGGCGCAACAGGGATCGGACGAAAAGGCACCTCATGCGGACCTCTTGACACATGCGGATTGGCTCGAGCGCTACAAGCCCTTGGTCGAAGATGGAGAGACCGTGGTGGTGAGCCCCCACAAGGTCTACGGTCCCGACACCAACGATCTCGTCCTGCAGCTGCGCAAACGATAACGGCAGGCCCCCGTGCCGGCCGTTATTGTTTGCGCTACAATCCGCTGCACACGTGATTGGCCAAACGCTCTCTCATTACAGGATCACCGGCAAGCTCGGCGAAGGCGGTATGGGTGAGGTCTATCGAGCCGAGGATACCGAGCTCGATCGCGAGGTGGCCCTCAAGGTCCTCCCAGCGGAAATGGCCGATAATCCTGATCGGCTCGAGCGCTTCAACCGTGAGGCCAAGGCGGTCGCTGCTCTCAATCATCCCAATATCATCACCATCTACTCGATCGAATCTGCCGTAGTCGAGGCAGAAGCCGAAGAGGAAGGCCTGGCTCCCTCTCGAACCGTTCATTTCATGACCATGGAACTGATCGACGGCGAAAGCCTCGATGGCCTACTGCCGCAGGGTGGCCTATCGCTATCGAAGACCTTCGACATCGCGATTCCACTAGCCGAAGCCCTGACGGTGGCCCACGAGAAGGGCATCGTTCACCGGGACCTCAAACCGGCGAATGTCATGCTGACCAGAGATGGGCGGGTCAAGGTGCTGGACTTCGGCCTGGCCAAGCTGGCTACCGGGGGAGATCCAGACGAGGACGGTGAGGCCACCGAGATAGCGACTCGAACAGCCCTCACTCGAGAAGGGGTGGTCATGGGCACGGCACCCTATATGTCACCAGAGCAGGTGCAGGGTGAACGGGTCGATCAGCGCACAGACATCTTCTCGCTGGGGATCGTTCTCTACGAGATGGTCACTGGACAGCGACCCTTTCAGGGCAAGAACTCGGCGGCGCTGGTGTCCAGCATCCTCAAGGACACACCGCCCCCAGCGATCGAGGTGCGAACCGACCTGCCGCGACACCTGGGCCGGATTATCCAGCGCTGCCTGGAGAAAGAGCCTCGGGAGCGCTATCAAACAGCCCTCGATGTGGGCAACGAGCTGAAGGGAATCCGTAAGGAGCTGGAATCGGGCGAGCTCTCCAAAGCGAGTGGGACCCAACTGGCAGCACCCCTGCCTTCTGCGGACTCAGCGCCGGCGACAGCTGCACCCTCCGACTCGATACCCCAGGCCCGCACGTCTCATCGCGGTCTTTGGGCAGGAGTGGCGGTGGTGATCGTGTTGTTGGTGCTGGCCATTGGCTGGTTGATCGGCCGTGGATCCGGTGCCGATCGATCGGCGAGCGACTCCGTTGATAGAGCAGCGCCTTCTACCTCGGCCTTGGCGGCCAGACAGTCGGCCGAGCCGTCGGTCGCGGTACTGCCCTTCGCCGATTTGAGTCCAGACAAGGACCAGGAGTACTTCACCGACGGCTTGACCGAAGAGCTGATCCAGGCCCTCGCCAAGGTCGAAGGGCTCCAGATTCCGGCCCGCACTTCGGTCTTCGCTCTCAAGGGCGCCACTCTGAGCGTCCAGGAAATCGGCGAGCGACTGGGTGTCGAGAACGTCCTTGAAGGCAGTGTCCGCAAGTCGGGGAATCGGCTGCGTATCAGCGCCCAATTGATCAAGACTTCGGACGGCTTCAATCTCTGGTCCGAGACCTACGACCGCGAGCTCGAAGATGTCTTCACCATTCAGGACGAGATCGCGAGCAACATTGTCAGCGCTCTACAGTTGACTCTGAGCCCAGGCAAGAAAAGGGGTATCCAGGCCGAGCGCACTGCTGACGTCAGAGCCTATGACCTTTACCTTCGGGGCAGGGGGTTCTTTCGGCGACGCACCATCGACGGTTTTCACTCGGCCCGTGACTACTTCTCCGATGCCATCGAGCTCGACCCGGAGTTTGCCGCCGCCTACGCCGGACTGGCGGATACCTACACCGAGATCTGGACCAACTACGAGGGCACGGACGAGAATCTGGCCAAGGCGGAGGAGGCGAGTCGAAGGGCAATCGAGCTGGATCCCAACCTCGCGGAGGCCCATGTAGCACGAGGCTATGCCCTCGGGCGACAGCAATACGGGGAGGCCGAGCGGGAATTTCAGCTCGCAATCGAGCTCAACCCAGGGCTCTTCGAGGCCTACTACTCCTATGGTCTTACCGCCTTCGCACAGGGAGAAATGGAGAAGGCAGCCCAGATGTTGGAAATGGCCCACGAGGTCGCCCCTGAGGACGAAAGAGCCCTGCGACTTCTGCCTCAGGTCTACCGCAGCCTCGGCCGTTTGGAGGATGCGAGCGCGGCCAACGAACGCCGGCTGGTTCTGGCGGAGAAGCGCCTCGAGCTCCATCCTGAGGATGTCTACACCCTCCTCGACGGAGCGTACTCGCTGGCAGATCTCGGCAAGCGGGAGCGTAGCCTGGAGTGGGCCGCCAGGGTGTTGGAGGCGCAAACAGAGGACGGTCTGATTCTCTATAACCTCGGCTGTTTCTTCTCCATTGCCGGCGAAAGCCAGCCTGCTCTGGACGCCTTGGAGAAGTCATACGAGGCTGGATTGTCCGACCCCGATTGGATGGCCCAGGACAGCGACCTCGACAGCATCCGCGACCAGCCCCGGTACAAGGCTCTTGTCGAGCGTATGGAAGCCGACAGGTAAGGGCGCTCAATCGGGCGACCACTCTCCCTCTACCAAGATCGCCGACAAGCTCGACGAACGACCCGCCGCCCGAAATCATCGAGCGGCGGGGAGGTGAGTGGAGGCCGGGACCCGGAGAAAGACGTCGGTGTCGGTTACTCGTCTTCGCCGTAGCCCACCGAGACCGGTGATAGACGCCGGGCCTGGCTGATGAGGGTTACGAGATCCTGCACTTCCGGATCACCGCGGTAATCAGCGGCGACACCCGAGGCTCTCTGCTCGAGCCTGTCGAGACTGCCCTCCCTGGCCCAGTAGGAGCCCTTGAGGATCTCGGCGAATTCGGCGACGACCGAGCCGAGGCGGAGGGCTGGCGAGGCGTTCTCCCAGCGTTTGGAGAGGTTCCTTCCGGTCATATCGACGGCGGTTTCGACGACGTCACCGGTAGCCTTGGAGCGATACCTCAGTCGCAGGGTCGCCAGACGGTCACGCTTGCCGGCATTCTCATGCAGCTTGATCTCATAGAGCGCGGTGACCTCGTGTCCGGCGCCGATCTCACCGGCGTCGACGGTGTCGTCGCGGAATCGGTGGTCGGCGATGTCCCGGTTCTCGTAGCCAAGCAGACGGTAGCGGCTGACGGTTTCCGGGTTGAACTCGACCTGGATCTTGGCGTCGGAAGCGATGGTCTGTAGAGTTCCGGTCAGGTTCTCGACAAAGATCCGTCGGGCCTCATCCAGCGTGTCGATATAGGCATAGGAGCCGTCGCCCTGGTTGGCGAGCTGCTCCATCAAGACATCGTTGTAGTTGCCCATGCC
>JAUWSP010000364.1 GCA_030610025.1 Acidobacteriota bacterium
CCAGTTCGAACGGCCGTGATCGCGATAACCGGCTTGGAGGATGGCAGCATCGTCTTGGATACCGAGCAGACGCCGAAGTGGGCGCCCCAACCGATCACACGGCTGGCTTTGTCCATCACGTAGTCGAAGGGCACGTCGGAGTACGAGAACCAGACTTCGTCGATCGAGCGCTCGCGTACGATTCCCTCTAGTTCTTCCTCCGAACGAATCGGGACCCCCTCCGGGTAAAGCTCGCCGGCGAGGGTCGACGGGTAGGTGCGGCCTTCGATGTCGGGGATCTGGGTGGCCGTGAAGGCCACGACCTCGTAGTCGGGGTTATCGCGAAATAGGCAGTTGAAGTTGTGGAAATCCCGACCTGCTGCTCCCATGATCACAACCCTGGTGCGTGACATCGATAGTCCCTCCTGAAGTCTGAAGGTACGGTGCTCGAAGAAGACCTGCGGAGGCGAGACTACTCCTAATCGGATCGCTGATCAAACCCTACCTCTCCAGGTGGGAATCGCACCTGCCTGAGAAGTCGTGGCGGCAGGGGACGCTAGGTGAAACAATGGCGGTCAGTGGCAGCCCGGGCTCGGGGCGACAGCAACCGAGGCCTTCGCCGTCGGAACCGGCGGTGCGAGTCGGGCAGATTCGAGGACACCGAAACGCAGTTGGTTCTGAGATAATCGGCGGGCGCGGTGGGTCCTGCCGTTTGTTCCTGCTTCCAGAAACAAGGAGATCAAACTCATGAGCACGACACCTGTTCCCCGTCCGATCGGAGAAGTTGCTGCGGATCTCGGAGTGCGACCCGAGCACCTGGTGCCCTATGGTGACGACAAGGCCAAGATCCGACCCGAAGCACGAGACAACGGCAGAGCGCCAGGCAAGCTGGTACTGGTCTCGGCGATCACCCCGACCAGCGCGGGAGAGGGCAAGACAACGACCTCGATCGGATTGGCTCAGGGCATGGCCAAGATTGGCAAGCAAGTCTGTCTGGCGCTTCGCGAACCTTCCCTGGGCCCGACATTCGGCCTGAAGGGCGGCGCCACCGGCGGTGGAAAGTCCGTTCTGGTGCCGACGGCCGACATCAACCTGCATTTCACGGGTGACTTTCACGCCATCACCTCAGCCAACAATCTCCTCGCGGCGATCGTCGACAATCACATCTACCACGGCAAGAAGCCAAGGATCGATTCGCGCCAGGTCCTGTGGCGCCGGGTCATCGACCTCAACGACCGAGCCCTGAGGCACGTCGTGATCGGTCTTGGAGGCAAGCTGCAGGGTGTTCCAAGAGAGACTGGCTTCGACATCACTCCGGCCTCCGAGGTGATGGCTGTTCTCTGCCTCGCCGAGGACGCCGATGACCTGCGAGCCCGACTGGCACGTCTTCTCGTGGCCTTCACCTATCGCAACGAACCCGTCACGGCCGCCGATCTGGACGCGGTCGGAGCGATGATGGTGTTGCTGAGAGATGCCCTGATGCCCAACCTGGTGCAAACAGGTGAAGGGGTTCCCGCGATGGTTCACGGTGGACCCTTCGCCAACATCGCCCACGGCTGTAACTCGGTCATCGCCACCAAGATGGCCCTGGCTCACAGCGACTGGGTGATCACCGAGGCCGGTTTCGGATTCGACCTCGGCGCCGAGAAGTTCTTCGACATCAAGTGCGTGTCTGCCGGCCTGGACCCCGCCGCCGTCGTCCTGGTGGCAACCGTCAGGGCTCTGAAGCGGCATGGAGGTGTGGTCAAGGCGGAGTTGGATAAGCCGAATCCACAAGCGGTCGAGCGTGGGCTGGACAACCTGCGCAAGCATGTCGAGAACATTCGGGCCTTCGGTGAGACCCCGGTAGTCGCCCTCAACAAGTTCGGCACCGATACTCCAGACGAGATCGCAGTGGTGCGCGAAGCTTGCGAGGCCATGGGAGCTCCCTTCGCCGTGTCGGACATCTTCGACAAGGGGGGCGACGGAGGTATCGAGTTGGCTGAGACCCTGGTGCATCACGCAGAAAAGGCATCGGGCCCCTTTCGACCGCTCTACGAATGGTCGGAGCCGGTGAAGAGCAAGATCGGAAAGATCGCTCGCACCATGTACGGTGCCACCGAGATTGCCTATACGAAGCCCGCAGAGCGACAGCTCAAGAGGATCGAAGAGCTCGGCTACGACAACCTGCCGATCTGCATGGCCAAGACCCCCACTTCGCTGACAGACGATCCGACCCTTGCGGGTCGGCCCACCGATTTCGGCATTACCGTGCGTGACTTCGTCGTCGCGGCGGGAGCCGGATTCGTGGTGCCGCTGCTGGGCGACATCATGCGGATGCCTGGTCTACCACGCACACCGCAGGCGAGCCGCATGGATCTGGTGGATGGAGAGGTGAAGGGGTTGTTGGGGGGCTGAGGACGAAAATCGATAGGGGGGCCGCTGCCGGCCCCCTTCCACTCCTCAGCGGATCTTGATCATTCGACGATCTGGATGGAGTCCAGATAGAGCACCAGCTCGCGGATCTTTCGGCGGGCCCGCTCTTCCGCCGTCTCGTCCGAACCGGTCGGCTGTGTACCCGAGGTCTGAAACACATCGCCCCAGACCGGCATCTCCTTCATGCCATGCCCTCGGATCTGCTCGCGCCCATCGACCGACTTCATCACCTGATCGGCGGGGAAGGCCCCTTTGTTCTCCTTGGTGAGCAGCGTGAGGTCGGTTGGTTTGACCGTCAGAAGCTCTGCCAGGGTGCCGTCGCCCTTGGCCTTGGCGCCGTGACAGTTGATGCAATAGACGCGATAGGTCACCCGTCCCTTGGCGACCAGGAAGGCTGTGTCCTCAGTTGCGCTGTCAGCGGGTCCGGCTGCTGACAGCACCATCAGCACTGCAGCACACACGAGGATCGCGCCGCGCGCGACGCCGAGCAGCAATTGGCCACGGTCTTCGCGGTTTCTCATGGCTACATCCCCCTCTTTCCAGGGTCTGTCGAGGTCCCTTTGACTCAATACTGCAAGACTACTCTTCTGGCGCCGATTTCACAATGGACTGGCGGGTGTCCAGCATGGCTTTCCCGAGTCGGACAGAACAGGGCGTTGGTTCGGGGAGGGCCGGCCGATCCGGCTGCCGCATGGGGCCGCTGTCTTGATCACGGACGAGCGTCGATTCATAATCGCCAGCGTCGGTGGTGAACCAACCAGGCCTCACGTGCTTGACTGAGGACGCAACGAAGCTCCTGCAATCATGCGACAAATCCTCGAATCGATCGAAAGTTGGAAGAGCCAGGGGTCGACTGTGGCCCTGGCGACAGTGGTCAAGGTCTGGGGGTCTGCACCACGGCCGCTGGGTTCCAAGATGGCGATCAGGGACGATGGGCAGATGGCTGGCTCCGTCAGCGGTGGTTGTGTCGAAGCGGCAGTCTGCCAGGAGGCCGAGAGGGTGCTCGCATCAGGAGAGGCCAGATTGGTCTGCTATGGAGTGGCGGACGAGGAGGCCTGGAGTCTGGGCCTGAGCTGTGGAGGAGAGATCGAGGTGTTCATCGAGAGGGTGGACTGAGGTGGAGGGGGTCATCTTCAGGCAGCTGCGGCGCTTGATCGCGGATCAGCAGCTGATCGCGGTGGCTACGGTGGTGGCGGGCCCGGGGGTCGGGTGCCAGCTCCTCGTTTGGCCGGGTGGGCAGACGCTTGGCGATCTCGGGTCTCCGAGACTCAACCAACGGGCCGCGCTCTATGCTGAACAACTGATTCCAGCCCGGCAATCCGCCCGCAAGACCTTCGACGGCGAGGTCGGGACGATCGATACCTTTTTCGAAGTCGTAGCGCCACCGCTGAAGCTCGTCGTTGTCGGCGCTGTCCACGTTGCCGAACACCTGATTCGGTTGGCCCGGGAGCTGGAATTTCAAACAGTGCTGATCGACCCACGAGCTGCCTTTCTGGAGCAGGAGAGGTTCGCCAGTGCAGACCGACGAATTGGCGCCTGGCCCAAGGAAGCCCTGCTGAAGGTAGGACTCGACGAGAGTTGCTTCGTGGCCGTTCTGAGTCACGATCCCAAGATCGATCTGCCGGCGATCGAATCGGC
>JAUWSP010000354.1 GCA_030610025.1 Acidobacteriota bacterium
TCGACAAGGTCCTGGCACCCCATCCGGGCGCCAGATGGCATCAATACACTCCGGTGACTCGGGATACGGAGCGTCTGGGGATGGAAGCGGCTTTCGGTCGGCCGCTCTCGGTTCGCTACGACCTGTCCCGAGCCGAGGTCATCCTGAGTCTGGATTCGGACTTCCTGACCAGCGGCCCTGGCTCTCTGCACTACGCCCGCGACTTCGCCGCTCGGAGACGCGCCGAAGACGGCTCGATGAACCGCCTCTACATGATCGAGAGCTCCCCGACGAATACCGGTACTCTCGCCGATCACCGCCTACCGGTGCGGGCGAGTGGAGTCGGCTCCGTCGCTGCCGCGCTGGCAGCCGAGTTGGGAGTTCCGGGTGCTGCGGACCAAGACAGCAGCTCAGACGTGGATCGCGCGGCCTGGATCGCCGCTGTAGCCAAGGATCTGGCAGCCAACAGGGGACGATGCGCCATCATTCCTGGAGACTACGCTTCAAGCGAGGTACACGTCCTCGCCCATGCCCTGAACGCATGGTTGGAAAACGTCGGCAGCACGGTCACGCTCGCCGAGCCCGTCGAAGAGCAGCCGGAGAACGAAACAGAGTCCCTGCGGCAACTGGTCCAGGACATGGCTGCGGGGGAGGTCGACCTGCTCTTGATTCTGGGCTGCAATCCGGCCTATGAGGCACCCTCCGACCTGGACTTCAGGAACGCCATGACCGAGGTCGCCAACCGCGTCCATCTCGGCCTCTACGACGACGAGACTGCGGAGTACTGCCACTGGCACATACCCGAGGCCCACTATCTGGAGAGCTGGGGAGACTCGCGGTCCTTCGATGGCAGCGTCTGCCTGACCCAGCCGCTCATCGAGCCCCTTTATGGTGGCAAGACCGCCAGTGAAGTACTGAGTCTGTTGAGCGTCGATGGGGAGCGCTCTTGCCTGAGTCTCCTGACGGATCACTGGAGCCAGAACTTCGAACCGGAGAGCTTCGACAGCACTTGGAGGAAGTGGCTGCACGCCGGCTTCGTCACCGGTCAGGAAGCTGCTGCTGTCACAGTGACTCTAACCGAGGGGGCGGTGGCGCTGGCCTGCCAGCGAACCGCCGAGCGCGGCGGCAGGGATTCGAGCCTGGAGCTCATCTTCCGACCCGACTCGACGATCTACGACGGCACCTTCAACAACAACGGCTGGCTCCAGGAGTGCCCGAAACCGATCACCAAGCTGACCTGGGACAATGCCGCCCTGGTCGGCCCGGCCCTGGCTCAGCGCGAGGGGCTGGTGAACGAACAGGTGATCGAGCTCATGGTGGGCGAGCGGTCCTTGGAGGTGCCGGTGTGGGTGCTTCCCGGACACCCTGGCGGTTGTATGACGCTCCACTTGGGCTACGGCAGGTCGCGCGTCGGTCGGGTCGGAACTGGAACGGGCTTCAACGCCTATCAGCTGCGCGAGAGCCAGGCACCGTGGGTGGCGACAGACGTCCGCATCCAGAAGACGGACCGTACCCATGCGCTGGCCAGCACCCAGCTCCACAGCAATATCGAGCTCGAGAGCCGGGAGTCCGAGAAGCGTCACCTGGTGCGTGTCGGCACCCTCGAGCTGTTCGAGCACGAACCCGATTTCGCGCAGCACATGGGCCACAACCCCTCGCCTGAGCTGAGCATGTTTCCACCGGTGGAGTACAACGGCAACGCGTGGGGCATGTCTGTCGACCTGAACGCCTGTACCGGCTGCAATGCCTGTGTCATCGCCTGCCAGGCGGAGAACAACATTCCGATCGTCGGTAAGGAGATGGTGGCCATGGGTCGCGAGATGCATTGGATTCGCATCGACCGGTACTTCCAGGGCGACCTGGACGAGCCACACGTCCATCATCAGCCGGTCATGTGCATGCACTGCGAGAAAGCACCCTGTGAAATCGTCTGCCCAGTGCAGGCAACCGTCCACAGCGACGAAGGCCTCAACGACATGGTCTACAACCGCTGTGTCGGCACCCGGTACTGCTCCAACAACTGCCCCTACAAGGTGAGGCGTTTCAACTTCTTCAAGTACAACGACACCGAAACGCCCGTCCTCAAGATGCTGCGGAACCCCGACGTCACGGTAAGAACGCGTGGCGTCATGGAGAAGTGCACCTACTGCGTGCAACGCATCAACCACGGCCGGATCGAGGCCAAGAAACAAGGCCGCGAGATCCGTGATGGTGAAATCAAGACCGCTTGCCAGCAGGTCTGCCCGACCGAAGCGATCGTCTTCGGAAACATCAACGATGCCGAGGCCAAGGTCACGCAGCTGAAGGCCAGCCCGCTGAATTACAACATCCTCGCCGAGTTGGGAACGACTCCTCGCACCAGCTATCTCGCCAAGTTGCGTAATCCGAACCACGACCTGGAGAAGGCACGCGATGAAGGCGTCTGAGGGTTTCCAGACCTCCGCGGCCAAGCCGTCGCAGCCACCCGTCGTGGCGCCGGGCCATTCCCCGGGATCGGTGACCGATCAGATCACGGCGGTCGTCCTGAGCCAGACACCTCGTTGGTGGTGGGTGGCCTTCGGGTTCTCTTTCTTGCTGGTCATGGTGCTGCTGCGCGCGCTCACAAAACTGCTCTTCGAGGGCACGGGCATCTGGGGGCTCAACATTCCCGTCGGCTGGGGATTCGCCATTGTCAACTTCGTCTGGTGGATCGGCATCGGACATGCCGGAACTCTCATCTCCGCCATCCTGTTGCTGCTTCGGCAGGAGTGGCGAACCTCGATCAACCGATTCGCCGAGGCGATGACACTGTTCGCCGTGGCTTGCGCGGGGATCTTCCCGCTCATTCATGTCGGCCGGCCCTGGCTCGCCTATTGGCTGCTGCCCTATCCCAACACGATGGATCTGTGGCCGCAGTTCAGAAGCCCCTTGGTTTGGGACGTTTTTGCGGTCTCGACCTATGCCACGGTCTCTCTACTCTTCTGGTACGTCGGGCTGATTCCCGACATGGCGACCTTGCGAGACCGTGCTCAAGGTCAGTTTGCCAAGATTGCCTACGGTTTTCTCTCCATGGGTTGGCGCGGATCGGCGACCCACTGGCACAACTACGAGACCGCCTATCTGCTTCTGGCCGGACTGGCCACGCCGTTGGTGGTTTCGGTCCACACGGTGGTGAGCTTCGACTTCGCGGTGGGGCAGCTTCCAGGCTGGCACGCCACGATCTTTCCTCCCTACTTCGTCGCTGGCGCCATCTTCGCCGGGTTCGCGATGGTCATCACCCTGGCCGTGCCCCTGAGATCGATCTTCGGGCTGAAAGACTTCATCACGACTCGCCACCTGCAGAACATGGGCAAGATCCTCCTGGCCACTGGTCTGATCGTCGCCTACGGCTACCTGGTCGAGATCTTCATGGCCTGGTACAGCGGCAACTGGTTCGAGCAGTTCATGATCCTGAATCGGATCCAGGGGCCCTACCAGAAGCAGTGGATGGCTCTTCTGCTGTGCAACGTTCTGGTGCCGCAACTGCTGTGGTTCCACCGGGTGAGATCCTCTCCGGTGCCGCTCTTCCTGGTGGCCATGTTCGTCAACGTGGGTATGTGGCTAGAGCGCTTTGTCATCGTCGTGACCAGCCTGCACCGCGACTTTCTTCCCTCCTCCTGGGGCATGTACTCGGGCACGGTCTGGGACTGGGCAACGTTCGTCGGCACGATCGGGCTGTTCCTGGCCCTGCTGTTCCTGTTCATCCGGTTCCTGCCCATGATCTCCATCTTCGAGATGCGGACCATCGTGCCCAAACAGGCCCCGGGTGTGGCTGAGGAGGCTTCAGAGTGAGCGCGCCGCCCACCAGCAAGAGGTCCTTCGCCCTGATGGCCGAATTCCGTTCCTCCAAGGAGTTGGTCCATGCGATCCGCGAGGCACGAGAGGCCGGGTACACGCAATTGGAGGCCTACACGCCTTATCCGATCGAGGAGGTCTGGGAGGAGCTCGGGCACCATCGCTCGTGGCTACCACTCATCGTCCTGATTGGGGGGATCTTTGGAGCCTGCTTCGGGTTCTTCCTGCAATATTGGGTCTCGGTGATCAACTACCCGATGAATATCGGCGGCCGGCCGCTCAACAGTTGGATCGCCTTCATTCCAGTCACTTTCGAGACGA
>JAUWSP010000050.1 GCA_030610025.1 Acidobacteriota bacterium
GGAGTGGATCGATGAGCAGTCCGACTGGCCGATTCTGGTGACCTCCATCGCCAAGAAATGGCTCAAAGAGGGGCTTCACGATCGAGGAATCACTCGCGATCTGTCCTGGGGCGTCCCGGTGGATCGCGAACGATTCGAGGACAAGGTGTTCTACGTCTGGTTCGACGCTCCGATCGAATACATCGCCGCGACTCAGGAGTGGGCCAACCAGGAGCCGGGAGCTCGGGATTGGCGTTCGTGGTGGTACGAGGCGGACGACGTTCGCTACGTGCAGTTCATGGCCAAGGACAACGTCCCGTTTCACACCATCAGCTTTCCCGGCACCATCCTGGGCTCCGGTGAGCCATGGAAGATGGTCAGCTTCATCAAGGGCTTCAACTGGCTGACCTACTATGGGGGGAAGTTCTCGACAAGTCGCAAGCGTGGCGTTTTCATGGACCGGGCGCTTGAGAAGTTCCCCGCGGATTACTGGCGCTACTGGCTGATCGCCAACGCTCCGGAGAGTGACGACACGGACTTCACCTTCGAGTTCTTCACCGGCGGCGTGAACAAGGATCTGGCCGACACCTTTGGGAACTTCGTCAATCGGCTCTGGAAATTCGCGGAGTCTCGCTTCGACGCGGTCGTGCCCGAGGGTGGAGAGCCCGGTGAGGCCGAGCGGCAACTGGCCAGGGACCTCGACGCCAAGTTGGCTGACTACACCTCCCACCTGGAGGAGATGCAGTTTCGCAAAGCGCTGTCGGATCTGCGGGCAATGTGGGTCCTCGGTAACGAGTACCTGACGCGCGCGGCTCCCTGGAAAGTGATCAAGGAGGATCCGCCGCAGGCGGCGATGATCGTGCGCACCGGCATGCAGCTCATTCGCCTGTTTGCGGTCCTCTCCTGGCCGGTGATTCCGTCCACCAGCCTACGGGTCCTAAGGGCCCTCGGTGAGCAGGACGAGATCCCTGACTGGCCCTCTGGCTCGGTTGCCGAAGACCTGCAGAGCCTGGCCGCCGGGACCCCCCTCGGAGAGCTCGGAATTCTCTTTCGCAAGATTCCTCCCGAGGAACTGGAGTCCCTCGAGCAGGAGTTCGGTGGGGCTAGTTCTTAGATCGCGCCCTGGCCTGCCTGGCCCAGCGGATCAGCAAGAACCCCCCGACGATCGCAAGCGCGATCTCGAACACCCCGCACAAGACAAAGGCGAAGGCGAAGCCGCGGGTGGTGAAGGCCCAACCGCCCATGATGGGTCCGAGGGCGAAGCCCATCGAGCCCGCCAGATTGAACCCCCCCATCGCGCTGGCTCGAGTCTTGGGGTCGCTCCATTCAGAGACCAGAAGGATGGCTGGCGGAAACATGACGGCGGCGAAGATGCCGAGGGCCACCATCATGCCCTGCAGGGAGCTCAGATCGGTGAATCCCAGGCCGCAGAGTGCCAGGCCGTAGAGCAGGGAGCCGACGACCAACGGGCCGCCGGCGCCGATGCGCTCTGCCAGCCTGCCTGAAAAATACTGCAGGAAGGCAAATGGGAGCAGGAACAGCGCCAGGTATCGGCCACGCAGTGCCGGATCGGTGGCGCCCAGGGAGTCGATGTAGAGAGGAAACACGACCACGAAGAGCCCAACTGCCAGCCGATCCACGAAGTGAAACGAGAATGGAAGCGCCACCTGGGGCCTGGACCTGAGGGTCGCGAGAATCTCCCGCACTCGGAGCTGGCGGGTGAGGGTCGGTGATTCACGGAGGAGGAGAGAGAGCGCTGCTAGAACGGCAAAGGAGATGGCCGCCGCAAGCAGGGGAGCGCGGGCACCGAACCAGCGGGTCAGGTAGCCGCCCATGGGGGCACCGATGGCAACGCCAAAGATGAGCGAGGCACCCATGAGGCCCATGAAACGGCCCTTGCGCCCGTGGACGGGATGATCGAGCATCATCGCCATGACGGTCGACCAGCCCAGAACCGAAAATGCGCCCTGGACGAATCGAAAGGCGAGGAGTAGAGGGATCGAATGGAGCTTGCCGTAGATCAGGTAGATCAGTGCCGAGCCGGCGAAGCCGATCACGACGAGGGGCTTGCGCACGCCGAATCGATCGCTCGCCAGTCCCCAGATCGGGGCGAAGATGATGTAGGCGAGAGTCTCGACCGAGAAGAAGAGCGTGGCGTCCGCAATGGATCCACCCAGATCCTCGATGATGAACTCCTTGAGCCCGGCCACCACCAGGGTGAGGTTGAACATCGCCCCGAACAGCAGCGTCGCGGGCAGTACGACCGTCCGGCCCACGCCCTGGGTATCGATGTTGCCCTGGCTCTTCATCGTAGAAGTCTCAACCACATCCAACCGACGGCTGTCCTGGTGCTGCCCTTGTCTTTCAGAGAGGCAAGTGCGGCAGAGGATATGCGAAGTCGGCCAGCGCTCCAAATCCCGGGCTTGGTGACCTGATTGCAGGTTCCGGCGGCGCCTGCTGAAAGGGCTCGCAATGGTAGACTGTGGCGCCGCCAGAAGTTGGCGAACGAGTCGTTCGAGACAGCCAATGGACCATCTGGAAATCTCTGCAAGTGATCAAGCCGCGAGATCTGCCGATCTGGGAGACCGGGTGCCCCTCGACCAGATCGAGATCGGGCATTGCGCCAGGGTTACCGAGGTCGACGCCAGTGAGGCTGACGTCGAGCAGCTGATGGCGATGGGTGTCTGCGTTGGGCGTCGGATCATGCTCATGCAGACCGGTGACCCGATGATTCTCAAGGTCCTCGGGACCCGAATCGGTGTCTCGGCCAGATTGGCGCGCCACGTCAAGGTACAGCCCTGTCTGGGTGACATGTTCGGCGAAGGTTGACTGCCGCTGGCGAGAGGCTCTTCTCATTCCCACGATCCAAGCACCGTTGCCCCCTGGCCGAAAGGCACTCGATGCCGACGAAGTCTGCATCGCCCTGGTTGGCAACCCCAACGCTGGCAAGACGACGCTGTTCAATGCCCTGACCGGCCTGCGGGCCAAGACGGCAAACTTCCCAGGCACCACGATCGAGCGCCGGGTTGGCCATACCCGCCTGGCTGAGCACCGGGTCAAGCTGCTCGACCTGCCTGGCCTCTACAGTCTGGCTTCCATTACGCCTGAGGAGCGGCTGGCCCGGGAGGTGCTTCTCGGTCAGCAAGCCCAACAGTCTCAGCCCCAGGGGATTATTCTGCTGCTGGACGCGACGACCCTGGAGCGTAACCTGTACCTGGCGAGCCAGGTGCTGGAACTGGGGCTGCCCACGGTCGCAGCTCTCAATATGGTGGACCTGGCCGAGCGCTCGTCCATCGAGATCGACCTGGAGAAGCTCGAGGCCGAGCTGGGCTGCCCGGTAGTACCGGTGGTGGCCCGCAGTGGCCGAGGGCTCGACATCCTACGGCAGCACCTGGAGAGGATGATCGATCCTGCCGGATCGTCCCTGGCCAGAACGTCGAGCGAGCCCTTCTGTGATTGCTCGGGTTGCCCCTACAAAGCGCGCTACGACTGGGCCGAGGAGGTCGGGGCTCGCTGCATCAACGGCCGGACCACGGCCCACGGAGTCAAGACCGATCGGATCGACGCCGTCCTGACCCATCGGTGGGTCGGGGTGGCGGCCTTCCTGTCGGTCATGTTCGCGGTCTTCGCGCTGATCTTCTGGGTGGCCCAATACCCGATGGACTGGATCGACGCCGGGTTCGGCTATGTGGGAAGCGTCGTCGGTCGCTGGGTGCCGCCTGGAGATTTCCGCAGCCTGTTGGTCGACGGTGTCATCGGTGGCGTCGGTGGAGTGTTGGTGTTTCTGCCTCAGATATGCATCCTCTTCTTCTTCCTGGCGCTACTCGAGGACACCGGCTACCTGGCGCGAGCCGCCTTCGTCATGGACCGGCTGATGCGCCGCGTGGGCCTGCCAGGTAAGGCCTTCGTGCCGATCCTGTCGGCGCACGCCTGTGCTATTCCGGCCATCATGTCGACCCGGGTCATCGAGGATCGACGCGATCGGCTGGTGACGATCCTTGTCTTGCCGCTGTTCTCTTGTTCGGCTCGGATCCCGGTCTACACGATGATCACGGCGCTACTGTTTCCGTATCGGCCGGTGCTGGCGGGACTGGTCTTCACTGGGGCCTACACCCTGGGGATCGTCGCGGCTCTGATCATGGCCCTGGTCTTCAAGCGGTCGATCCTGCCAGGCGAGTCCAGACCGCTGGTTCTCGAGCTGCCCAGCTACAAGCTGCCGAGCCTGCGGACCGCCCTCTTGATGACGCTGGACAGAGCCAAGATCTTTGTCAAGCGTGCCGGCACCATCATTCTCGCCGTCTCCATTCTCTTGTGGTTCCTGGCCTCGTACCCCAGGAGCGAGCCACCAGCCGCCGCTCTGGCCTTGCAGGTAGAGGCTCAGGAGCTGGTGTCGGCGGGCCAGTCGGATTCGGCCTCAGCGCTCGAAGAGGAGGCGGCTCAGCTCACGGCCCAGGGTAGGCTGGCGCAGTCCCTGGCCGGCCGAGCAGGGCGTGCCATCGAACCGATACTGCGGCCATTGGGCTTCGACTGGCAGATCGGGATTGGAATCCTGAGCTCCTTCGCGGCCCGTGAGGTGATCGTCTCCACCCTGGCCGTGGTCTATGGAGTGGGTGAGTCCGCTGTTGAAGAGGATCCGACCTCTCTCTACGACAGCTTGCGCGCCTCGATGCGCTCCGACGGAACTCCTGTCTTCACGACAGCGACGAGTGTCAGCCTGCTGATCTTTTATGTTCTGGCCATGCAATGCCTCTCTACGCAGGCGGTGACCCGCAGAGAGACCAACAGTTGGAAATGGCCGATGTTCCAGCTGCTCTACATGACGGTGTTGGCCTACACCGTCACCCTTGTCGTGTATCAGGTGTTGCGGACCTGGACCCCGGGCTGAGAGCGCCCCCTGCCGAATCGAGGGTCGGTCCATTTCGTTTGGATGGTTGCTACTTCTGTCGCAGCTGGTGACGCATTTTTCCCAGCAGCCTGTTGAGGAAGTTGTCCCGTGAGAGAAAGGGAATCACCGGGGGTCTTCGCCAGCCGATTTCGCGTGCCAGGGCTGTGGCCCCAGGATGGGTGGCGTTCAGCTTGAGCGCCCGAGTCAGGGCGTCCACAGCCTTGCGTCGATTGCGGGCCAGAAGATAGACCCGCGCCAGGTTGACATAGTTCTCGGGCTCATAGAACTGAACCTTGATGGAGTGCTGGCAGAGGGCGAGTCCCTCCTTGACCCTTCGTTCGTAGCGGGCAATTCCGTAGCCCAGATAGGAGTAGAACAGGCCGTGGAGCTCCGCACCCTGGCGGTCGGCCTCTGCCACCTTGCCGAGGACGGCCAGGCCCTGCTTCCATTGGCCCCGCTTGCAGGCCTCGACCCCTTTGAGTGCAGCCTGATTGAGCTCGGTTTTTGTGGTACTCATGGCTTGTCCTTCGCTCCGGTCATCGACTCAGTTCTTTTGGAATGGGAGGCTCGAGTTCGGGCGGTCAGCTTTCGACGACCATTCGCGCCCGCAGGCGCTCGGCAGCCGGAGACTGCGGGGCGTAGGTCAGGATCTGCTGGATGCGCTCGATCCCCTTCACGTGGTCGCCAACGCTCTGGTAGAGGATCACCTCTCCGAACAGGGCCTCGGCCAGCTCGTCGAGTCTCTGACTCACGACTCTCGCCTGACCTCCATCCGGGTACGTCTTCAGATAGGTCGCCCCGTTGGCCAGCTCCTCATACTCGGAGGCCAAGGTCGCAAGGCGCTGCTCTGCCAGGTCACGGAGCTCCGGGTCCCCTGATTCCAACGCCAGCCGCTGCAGAGCGGAGAGCTCGTCGAGATACGGGGCCAGGCCGCGAAGCCCTCTGGCCGCACGCTCGCCTGCGTCGCTGTCGGGTGCGGCGGCAAAGGCCTCGAGATAGTACTCCACGGCCTCACTCTGCCGGCCGAGCCGGCTGTAGGCATTGCCGAGTGCCAGGGCCACGTCGGGCCGCTCCGGAGATTCCGGATAGTTACTGGCGAAGGTCTCCAGGAACTCTGTTTCGAAGATTCCTCCAGCGAAGGTCTCTACAGCCTTGGGATAGAGCTCACGACGGTATCGGTCGAACGAGGTGACCTCTTCGTCGAGTTGGGCCACGAGTGGGCTTTCCGGGGTCAGCTGACGAACCTGCTCGAGCTCGGAACGGTATGCGGCGATGAGCCTGCTCCAGTCCCGAGATAGCGGATTCTGACTCTCCAGAACGTCACGCAAAACGTGGAGCTTCTCCAGTCGCAGCCCATCAGCCGCCGGCCCTTGTGGCCAGGCGATCAACGCTTCCTCTTTGAGGTGTGGAATCAACTCGGGCTCGATCTTCGAGCGTTCGGCGAAGTCCAGAAGCAGGCCTTGTGTCTTTGCACGATACTCGTCTGCCGAGCTGGGATCCTGAATCTTGAGCAGGTCATCGCGTACGTTGGCGGCCTGGGCTCGGTCGTCGAAGAAGGGGTGGGTGCGCCAGTATCCGTATTCCTTCGATTGCGGCATATGGGCCAGCATTTTTTCCATCAATTGCTGTGTGCCGTTGGGATCAAAGCCGGCGGCGGCGGCCAGTCGCTGGCCCTCGTCATCGGCTTCATCCTCGAATTCGCGGCTGTAGCTCCGTAGGAGGAGCTCGCTGATGACCGCGCCGGCGGCTGCGGTGCCCTGGATCAGATCCCCAGTCGAATTGCCGCGACCATAGGGGTCCGTAGGTACATCGTTGCGGTTGTTACTTTGACTGGCCCCGATCATGACGCCTACCAATAACGCCTGGCTCAAGATATTGAGCAGCGTAGCCTTGTGCTGCATCCGTGTCCCGTGTTGCAGCACCACGTGACCGATCTCGTGGCCCAGGAGGCTTGCCAACATATCGTCGGTCAGGCCAAGGTCGAGCATCCCTCGTGTGATGAAGATCTGGCCACCCGGCAGCGCGAAGGCGTTGGGCTCCGGCATGTCGGCGAGGTAGAAGGTGTAGGGGTAGTCCTGAAACTTCGATTCCTGGGCGATCCGATAGCCGATGTCGGCGACGCGCTGCATCTCGGCCGGGTTGTCGTATCTGCCGTAGAAGGCGAGCGCCTGCAGGGCGGCTTTCAGCGTCTTCTCGAACAGTTCCTCTTTGGCGATCTCCTGGGCACCGGCCGGCATCGGAGCCAGCCCGAGGAGAAGGCAAGCGAGGACGAGGTGTGTTGCGGCTCTTCTCATGGCAATGAAGAAATTCTAGCAGGATGCATGCCAGCCCTCTGTTACACGGATGACAGGGCGGCGGGCCGGCCTGAAGCTCTAAAGGGCTCTAAAGGGGAGGACTGCTTTGCAGGGTCTTCGGTCCTGTCATGTCGGGTAGCAGTATGCCCCCCGAGATCACCATCCGAATTCCCTGCTCGACCGAGATGGGCATGGGAATGGCCTCGCTGCGTGGTACCAGGAGAAGAAAGCCGCTGGTCGGGTTGGGGGTGGTCGGAACGAACACCAGCAGGATGTCGGAGGTCTTGGCATGTAGATTCGGCCAGCGGGCCGACTTGGTAACGAAGGCCAGGGCGAAGATATTGTCCTTGGGGTACTCGATCAGCACGACCCGCTGGAAGGCCTCGCTTTGATCGAAGGAGACGGCCTCGAGCACTCCCTTGGTCGCCGAATAGATCGATTTGGCGACCGGAATTCTGCAGATCAGGGCCTCGGCACCATGAATCAGCCGCCGACCCACGACGTTGGTGGAAAGCCAGCCCAGGAGTAGAACCACCATTAGGGTCAGCACCAGGCCGAGTCCAGGAATGTGAAAGCCCGGAAGATAGACACCGATGGCCTTGTCGATGACGGGGGTGAAGATCCCGTCCATGAAGTCGAAGATCTGCTTGAGAATGTAGACGGTCAGGGTGACCGGCACCAGAATCACCAGACCGGTTACGAGAACCCGCTTGAAGCGGGTACGTGCACGCGGCTTCGAGTGAGCCCCTTCAGGGGCGGCCTGGGGCTGTTCCAGCGAGTCAGTCACCTGCCTAGAGTATCAAGGGAGTGAAGGCTGTGGGGTAGAGTTGAGCCCCTAGTGTCCCGTGCGGTAAGTTCGCTACCTACCTCGCGGGTTCTTCCCGCCGCTGGCGGCGTTGCGCCTCCTCACCATAGTCCCGCTATGCTTGCGTCGGCGCGCCTTGCCAGCAACGTGAAGCCCACCGCGATCTAGGCAGCGAACTTACCGCACGAGACACTAGCTGGGCGAGTGTAACAATTTTCCAGCTGGCTTTCCCGCCGAGTGTGCGGATTCGGCGAGCGCTTTTCTACCAGGATCTGGCTGACTCTCCGGTTTGACAGCAGCAGGCCTACTCGCTCGGGAACTGGAGCACAGGCCTGCGGTCCAGTCCTGATGGACAAAAGCCCCGCCACGGAGCGATGTGCTCCGCAGCGGGGCTTCCTGAACTCGTTGATTGCCTAACTACTCGGCAACCCGGTCCTTCAGACCCTTGCCAGGCTTGAAGAACGGGTAGTTCTTGGCAGCGATCATGATGGTCTGGCCGGTGGCTGGGTTACGGCCCTGCCGGGCGGCTCGACTCTTCGTGCCGAAGGTTCCGAAGCCAGGGATCTGGACCTTTCCGCCGCCATCCAGCTCGACAGCGATGATGCCGGTTCCGGGCTTGGTATCGAAGATCATGGAGACAATCTCCAGCGCCTTCGCCTGCGACAGGTCACACTTGCTGGCGAGCTTCTCGGCCATTTCAGTCTTGTTCATTTCCACTCCTCAGGTTTCTTGATCGGGAAGAGGTCCCTGATGGACCTGTTCTCCCCCCAGGTCAAAGATTTGTCGACGTCCTTCTTGCCGACGGTGCATGAGTAACTGCTGTTCTGGTCAATCGACCTCTCTGGTTCTGGAGGGTCAGAGGACCCTCGGGTTGGAGCGCTGCCGTTGAGTGAGTTCGAAAGTCCTCTTCGGGCATACCCCTGATCCTTCGAGATGGCGAGATTCTAGCATGATCCGGAACGAAAAACTCAAGGATTTACTGGATTCTGCTGGTCAGGCAATCTCGGGGTCCCAGATCTGACAGGCTCGAGCGAAGCTTTTCTTCGATAGTTCCGGCACCTGGGCATCGCTTGCGGGGTATCCAAGGACCAGGATCAGGTAAGGCTTCTCGCTAGGTGGACGGCCTAGAATCTCGTTGAGGAATCGCATGGGTGCCGGTGTGTGGGTGAGGCACGCGAGGCCGGCGTGGTGCAGAGCAGTGATCAACATTCCACTGGCAATTCCCACCGACTCGTTCACGTAGTAGTGCTTCACTTTCGTGCCGTCATCGTCGATCCCGTGGAGTTGAGCGAAGACGACGATTAGATAGGGAGCTGTCTCGAGGAACGGTTTCTTGGCATCGGTGCCCAGTGGGGCGAGGGCTTCCAGCCATTCGTCTGGTGCTCGGTTCTCGTAGAAGCTGCGCTCTTCCTCTTCGGCGGCGATGCGAATTCGTTGCTTGACCTCTGGATCGCCAACCAGGGCGAAGTGCCAAGGCTGGCGGTTGGCGCCGCTGGGGGCGGTCATGGCTATGCGAATGCAATCTTCGACGACATCGCGAGGTACCGGCCTCGTCGAGAAATGCCGAACGGACCGCCTCCGGCGCATCTCTGCCAGGAGATCGGCCGTTCGCAGACGCATCTCGTCGATCGGGTACTCTCGATACTCACTCAGCGGTATGAGTCGTGGCGCCATCACGGGATCCTCCGAAGAATCGGTGCTCTGGAATTCCTCTCCAAGCCGGTCGTTTGGAAGGTTCGGTTCGGTCGACAGTCAAGGAGTCGATGTCGGTGCCTGGTGCAGGTAGACATCTCTCTTGGGATAGGGGATCTCGATGCCCTCATCACCGAAGCGTTTGTAGATCTCGGTGATCAGAGAGTCGACCACGCGGCCCCTGAGCACCGGTTCGTGAATCCAACCCAGGAGCTCGACGTCGAGTCCGGAATCCCCAAACGAGCGGAAACGAACTTTCGGCTCCGGGTAGACATCGATCGAGTCGTTGGAGTGGGCCACCTCCTGGAGGACCTCGCGGACTCGATCGATATCGCTGCCATAGGCCACGGTCACCTTCACCCGGACCCGCTCTTTTTCCGATGGGCCGCCGCTCTCATTGGTGATCTTGGCGTTGGCGATGACGGCGTTGGGCACCGTGATCTCGATGTCATCCCTGGTCAGCAGCCGGGTGCTCCGGAGGCCTATTTGCGAGACGCGCCCCCGTTCCCCGCTGTCGAGCACGATGA
>JAUWSP010000043.1 GCA_030610025.1 Acidobacteriota bacterium
CGTCCGACCAAACTCCGCACGAGCATTCCGAAGGCTTGCGTAGCCGCTGCAATCGCCACGACGAGTCCCCCGGATGACAACCTGCGGCCAAGGGCCTCGAGAGCGGGCGAGCCTTCGAGGGTTTCCACCAGCTGATCGGTGATTCCCCCACCGATGTAGATGGCAGATGCCTGTTCGATGCGCTCAACGTTCTTCTGGCGCCGGGCATCGCGAGGTCGATAGATCGGGATGCGGGTCACCTCTCGCCCAAAGCTCTCCTGCAGATAGAGCGAGAAATTCGCTGCGTAGTCCGTGGAGCCGCTGGCTGTCGGGAGGAATCCGACAGGACCTTCTGCAAGTTTCGAGACCCATATCTTGTCGAGCTCGAGAGTCTCTCCAAAGGAGAACTCCCCTCCCCCGAGAAGCACCAGCCAGCCCTGATCGCCGACTCTTTGGATCGGACCCGGCATCTACTTCTCCAATGCACGAGCCATGGAGACGCCAATTTCCGCCGGAGACTCCGCGACGGTGATTCCCGCTGCCGTCAGGGCTTGCGTTTTGGCCTGGGCCGTTCCCTTGCCACCGGAAATGATGGCACCGGCGTGCCCCATTCTGCGCCCAGGAGGAGCGGTCCTACCGGCGATGAAGCCGACCACGGGTTTGTCGAGATTCTCCTTCACCCAGGTTGCTGCCTCTTCTTCAGCACTGCCTCCGATCTCACCGATCAGGATGACACCTTCCGTGGCCGGATCGTCGGCGAAGGCCGCCAGGGTGTCGATGAAGTTGGTGCCCGGAAGAGGGTCGCCACCGATGCCGATGCAAGTGGATTGACCCAGCCCCAGGTTCGTCACCTGCCAGACCGCTTCGTAGGTGAGGGTGCCGGAGCGACTGACCACGCCCACCTTGCCCGGCTCATGGATGTGTCCGGGCATGATGCCAATCTTGGCCATGCCGGGAGAGATGATGCCGGGGCAGTTCGGACCGATGAGACGGGTTGGATGAGCTTCGAGATAGGCGCGGACCTTCAGCATGTCCGCCACCGGGATGCCTTCGGTAATGCAGACCACCAGCTCCACTCCGGCTGCAGCTGCCTCCATGATGGCGTCGGCCGCGAACGGCGGCGGTACGAAGATCATCGAGACATTGCACGAAGTCGCTTCCCGGGCTTCAGCCACCGAGTCGTAGACCGGGATTCCCTCTACCGATTGCCCCCCCTTGCCAGGCGTGACACCGGCAACGACATTGGTGCCATAGTCCCTACAACCGAGGGCGTGAAACTGACCCTCTCTACCGGTAATACCCTGAACCACCAAGCGGGTGTCGTTGTCGACCCAGATCGCCATCACACCCCTCCTTTCGCGGCGGCCACGACCTTCTGCGCCGCATCGGCCATGTCTTTGGCCACGATGAAATCGTAGTTGGCCTCCTGCAAGATCTTGCGCCCTTGCTCCACGTTGGTGCCTTCCAATCGGACCACGCCAGACAGCTTCACATCCGGAGTCTCCTGGAGGGCAGCCACGACGCCATTGGCGATTCGATCGGCTCGCGCGATGCCGCCGAAGATATTGATCAGGACTGCTTTGACAGTCTCGTCGGAGATCAGAATCCGAAAGGCATTCTGCACGGTCTCCTCGCTCGCCGAACCGCCCACATCCAGGAAGTTTGCAGGTTCACCACCGAACAGCTTGATGATGTCCATCGTGGCCATGGCCAGTCCGGCCCCGTTGACCATGCAGCCGATCTCGCCATCCAGCTTGATGTAGTTGAGGTCGTACTTCCCCGCTTCGACCTCCAGAGGATTCTCTTCCGCGAGATCTCTCATCTCCCGGATGTCCGGATGGCGAAACAGGGCGTTGTCATCGAAGTTCATCTTCGCATCCAAGGCCACGACACCACCCTCACCCGTGATCAGTAGCGGGTTGATCTCCACCAGGGAGGCATCGGTGTCGAGATACGCAGTGACCAACGAGCCGATCAATTTCGCCGCCTGACGGCCTGTCGATCCCTCGAGACCCAACTTGCTGGCTACCGATCTCGCCTGAAAAGGCAAAATGCCAAGCTGAGGATCGATCGTCTCGCGAATGATTGCATCAGGGTCCTTGGCCGCCACCTCTTCGATGTCCATACCTCCGGATGCGGAAGCCATCAGGACCGGCTTGCCGCTCGCTCGATCCAAGGTGACGCTCAGGTAGAGCTCCGACGCAATGTCCAGTGCCTCCTCGATCAGCACCTTGCGGACCGTCTGCCCCTCAGGACCGGTTTGCGGAGTCACCAGCTGCATGCCGAGGATGGAGGCGGCGATCGCCTCGGCCTCCTCAGGCGTGCCAGCCAACTTCACCCCACCCCCTTTTCCACGCCCACCGGCATGAATCTGGGCCTTGACGACACAGCGCCCACCCCAATCTCGACAGATTTCCGCCGCTTCGGCCGCAGATTCGACGACCTGCCCCCGGGGCGTAGCGACTCCATAGCGGCGCAAGATCTCCTTGGCCTGGAATTCGTGGATCTTCAAAACCAGTCTCCTTGTTTGGTGGTGTCCTTGTCCCGAAGAACTCGGGACAAACAGTATAGTCCGGAACGGGCCAGCGAGGAAATTCCCGACGCGGTTTTGAAGCTGGCCGAGGAGTGGAAATCAGGGGATCTCTAGCACCAGAACCGTCAGGTCGTCTTCACGTGGCGAATTTCGGGTGAACTTCTCGAGGTCGTTCAAGACTCCATCGCGAATGGCCTCGACACTCTGCCCAGCCAGATGGCCGAGGCACTCTTCGAGACGCTCGAAGCCGAACAACTCGTCGCTACCCTCGGCACGGGCCTCGACGACACCATCGCTGAACAAGAAGAGTGCATCGCCAGCTTCGAGCCGGGTCGATCGTACCCGCACGTCGAGCTCTCCTCGCACTCCCAGGGGATAGGAGACGGATTCGAGAGCGTGAACTTCGCCCTTCTGGGTAATCTGGTAGGGGAACAGGTGCCCGGCGCTCGCATAGAACATTTCTCGGCGAACAGGGTCGATGAGTGCGTAGCAGAGAGTGGCCAGGAGTCGCTTGCGGGCGCTCTGAAAGACCATGCGGTTGAGAGTTCCGAATACCGGCTCGACTTCCGGGTCGAACGTCACCTGAACGGCCAGAGCCGACTTGGCCATCGACATGACCAGCCCACTCGAGACGCCATGGCCGGCCACATCGCCGACCGCCACTGCCAGCCTGCCATCCTCCAGCGCCAGGACATCGTAGAAATCGCCGCCGACCTCGGTGGCCGGAAGGTACTTGTGGCTCAATTTGACGCCGTTGAGCTGCGGCGGCAACTCGGGGAGGATCGAGGCCTGGATCCCGCGCGCCGTCTCGAGCTCGACTCGCTGACGCTCCCGGTCGGCAATGCGCCTGACGTGAGGAGGAATGTCCTCGTAGAGATAGGTGAACTCTCGATCGCTCAGCAGGTATCTAGCGCTGGCAATCAACGGCATTGCCACACCCAACAAGGCCAGGGAGGCTTGTAGCTGGACCGAAGAGTCGTCGGCACTCAAGAAGGGAACGGCACCGCTGACCACGAACAGCGTCAGATAGGCAAGGATCGAGGTGAAGATCCCGAATCTCAAGAAGAGAAAGACAAATGCGGCCGGCGGCAACAGCCACAGCAGATAGTTCCAGCTGAACGGATACACATAGGTGCCGGAGAAAAACAGAATCGCAGCCGCGATCATCGCAAGGGCAACGCCAAACCACCGACCCAGGCGTCGCGTGCCATAGGAGACCAGAAACAACCTCCCGAAAAGGCCCGTGTAGAGCGCGTAGGCCAGACCAAAGGCCAGCAATGGAACGCTGAACCACCCGGCGCTCTCCCACCAGGGTCCGATCGAAAACGACGCGTAGGCCCAGATTCCCCACTGCCGGAGCAAGACCATGAGCGACCACTCGACGGCACCTATGACCAGACCCGCGACGAGTCCCCGCAACGAAGCTCGCGCGAAGGTGGCGTTCCTCCAATCTCCCTTGAACAGGGCGTCGAAGGCGGCCAACTTCCTTCCCCACCTTTCTCGGCAAAGCGATTCGCCTACCGACCAACTGAGGAACGACATCAGGCCCATCGGGAAGAAAAAGAGCATCAGCATCTGGAAACCGACGACCCAGGTCATCTGCCGACGGGTCAGAACGCCCATGGACCAACCGGCTGACGCGGCCCCACCGCTGAACAGCAGAGTCAGGGCCCCGGCCACGACAATCACGAGAGAGATCTGGATACCGCGTCGTATGCCGACTTCCCCTTCGTGGTACCGGCGAACAAACGGAATTGCCACGAGCGGCAGTAGCAGCAGGGGAAGGAAGACCTTGAGCTGCCCGAGAAGCTGGATCGTCTGAAAGCTGCTTCGGATACTGGCCAGATCCGGGTCGTCGAAGAACCCCGAATAGCCTGCCAGTCGATCGCCAGCGAACGTAACCTCGACGCCATACGGATAGTCTTCACCCAGAAGCGATTCCTCATCTCTGTACCGCAGGGTCAGGTCGGCCCTGGCCTGAAGCTGGCGCTTTCGAATCTCGGGCTCCTGGAAGGTATCCAGATCGAAACCCTGCTCTCGCAGGAAGAGATCTGCTGCGGCTCGGGCCTCAGCCTCGTCGATCTCTTCGCCTTCCTGATCGGGGGGCACCCGGAGCATCAGCTCGGTGACCTCGCCATGGGGCGTCACACGGGCCCGGTAGCTCCATTCGAAGGGAGTCGCTCCAGGCTCGTAGACTGTGACCTGCCAGGTCCTCAGTCCCTGAGTCAGACGACTGCCTTCCAATTCATCGATCTGGCCGGAAAGAAGCGACTGTTGGAGGCGATGCTCCAACGCGGGAGCCTCCTCCTGCTGAATCACGACGTACGGCTTCGCCGGTAGCTCCCCCAGGTCTCGCAGCCTCTCCAGCGCAATGGCCTTCGCTTCTCCTTTGGAGATGTCCCAATCTCGTGGAAACAGTGGGTAGGCACGAGGAAACGCCCAGGCCACCACCAGGGCGGCAATGACGCCGGTGGCAATCCAGGCAAGTGCTGAAGTGGCTTTCTTCACGGTCTCTCCGCCGATGATACGGCTTCGCACGGGGGCCAATCGAACCCCTTCAAGGCTCCGTACGGAACCCCGCTACGAAAGTTGCAAACCGGCAACCTCTGTCGAGGCCGCCGCCAACCATCGAACGCCCGTACGAGGTATCGCCTAGAGGTTTTCTACGATCGCCCGACCGAACTCGGAGGTCTTGAGCAGCGTCGCACCTTCCATCTGCCGCTCCAGGTCGTAGGTCACCTTTTTTTGGCCGATAGTCTTCTCCAATGCCGCCACGATTCCGGAAGCAGCTTCCTGCCAGCCCAGCCATTGCAGCATCATGACGCCCGAGAGTATCAGCGAGCCCGGATTGACCTTATCCATATTCGTATACTTCGGAGCAGTTCCGTGGGTCGCCTCGAATAGAGCCAAACCGTCGCCTTCATTGCTCCCAGGGGCCATTCCCAGTCCACCAACCTGTGCTGCCAAAGCATCGGATAGGTAGTCACCGTTCAGATTGGTGGTGGCGAGGACCTGGTACTCCGAGGGCCGAAGCAATATCTGCTGAAACATGGCGTCGGCGATTCGATCCTTGACCAGGATCTTGCCCTCTGGCAACCGACCGTCGAACTCGTCCCAAAGCTCCTGCTCGGCGATGGTCTGCTCGCCGAACTCGTCTCGGGCGACCTCATAGCCCCAGTCCTTGAAGGCCCCCTCGGTGTACTTCATGATGTTGCCTTTGTGCACCAAGGTCACATCGGTTCTGCCCTCGCGAACCGCGTACTCGAGGGCCTTGCGAACCAGGCGCTTGCTGCCGGTTATCGATACCGGCTTGATCCCCACGCCGCTGTCTTCACGAACCCGCTTGCCGAGCTTGTCTCGCAAGAAACCGATGAGCTCCAGGGCTCCACCCGAGCCCTCCTCCCACTCGATTCCCGAGTAGACGTCTTCTGTGTTCTCACGGAAGATCACCATGTCCACTTTGTCGGGTTCCTTGACTGGTGACGGAACACCCTCGAAATAGCGCACTGGCCTCACACAAGCGTAGAGATCCAGCGTTTGGCGGAGGGTCACGTTGAGGCTGCGGAATCCGCCGCCGACCGGGGTCGTCAAGGGACCCTTGATGGCGACCCGGTACTGTCGAACCGCCTCGATCGTGTCCTGCGGCAACCACTCGTCGTAGTGCTCCTTGGCCTTTTCTCCAGCATAGATCTCCATCCATGCGATGGACTTGGCGCCGCCGTAGGTCTTCTCTACGGCGCTATCCAGGACGAACTGTGTGGCTCGCCAGATGTCGGGCCCGATGCCATCCCCTTCGATAAAGGGAACGATGGGGTGATCGGGGACTTCCAGTTTGCCATCCTGCCATTCGATTTCTTGCCCATCAGAGGGCGGCGATACCTTTCGAAAAGTAGTGCTCACGCCGAGGATTCTCCTGTCTGTTCAAAGTCACTTTTTGAGTCGCACGCCGGGCGACGCGCGAGGGGGCAGTCTAGCACAGCGCCAGGGCCCTGTCCGAGACGAGCCATGGTAGATTCGCGCCATGGATTGGGGTCCCCTTATCGACGCAGCCGTTACTGTCAGGAACAACGCCTACGCGCCATTCAGTGGATTCAAAGTGGGCGCCGCCGTGCGAACCCGGGCCGGACTGATTTTCAGCGGCTGCAACATCGAAAACCGGAGCTTTGGAGCAACGATCTGTGCAGAACGGTTCGCCGTGGGCTCCGCGATCTCCTCCGGAGAGACGAGCATCGAAGGCGTCGTCGTCGTTACGGATACGAGCCCTCCTTCGCCTCCGTGCGGACTCTGCCTTCAGGTTCTGGCAGAGTTCGGAGAGGCCCACCTGCCTGTCCTTTTGATCAATCTGGAGGGCGAGAGGCTCGAGTCCTCTCTTGGCGACCTTCTACCCCGTCCATTCCAGCTGCCCGACCCGAGCTAGCCGAGATCGACGAACTCCGCCTGTACCGCCTCTGGCAGGATGCCTGCCTCGTGGCCCCGGTCGAGTAGTAGCTGCACGGCCCGCCTACCAGCTTCTCCATAGTCGCGGGTCCAGTCGTTCACATACATGGAGACGAAACGATCCGAGCGCACCGGATCGTCTTCGAGACCCCGGGCGTACTGGGTAGCGAACTCCATCGCTTCCGCTCGATGATCGAGAGCGTAGTTGATGCTGTCGGACAGCAGCTCCGAGAGTCGACGGATCAACTCTGGTGCCAGGTCTTTTCGAATCCCGTTGCCACCCAGGGGCAACGGCCCACCGGTCTCGTCCTTCCACCAGGACCCCAGATCAACGACGGATTCCAGGCCCATATCCGAGTAGGTCAGCTGACCTTCGTGGATGACCACTCCCGCGACCACATCTCCGTTGCGCACCGCGTCCAGTATCTGATCGAACGCCACGACCGTCGTGTCCAACTCTGGCTGCCACAGCTGCAAGGCCATATTGGCCGACGTCAGGTCTCCGGGTATCGCAACCGTCTCTCCTGCCAGGTCCTCTCGGCCCATCGTTTCTTTGGCGACGACGACAGGCCCGTAGCCGTCCCCGAAGCTGGCGCCCGAGGGCATCAAGATGTAACGGTCTGCGAGGTAGGCATAAGCGTGGATCGACAGAGCCGTGATCTCGTAGGTACCTTCGAAGGCAGCCTGATTCAGACTCTCGATATCGCTCAAGACATGTTCGATCTCCAAACCCGAGGAGTCGAGAAGGCCCTGGGTGAGGGCATAGAACATGAAGGCGTCATCGGAATCCGGACTGTGGGCAATACCAATTCTCGTGGGCGTCATCATCGTTTCGCTCATGTTGTAAGAGACCGATCGAGACCGGCCAGACTAGGTTGTTCGAGGCTGCCCCTGCTGGAACATCCCCGGTCGATACGCAGTGATTCGACCTGTGAAGGCGGAGGCAGCCACGGTAAGGGGTGAGGCCAAGTAGAGCTTTCCGGGGCCCGACCGGCCCTTGAAGTTCCGGTTGATCGCAGAAACGGTGACCTGGTCGTCTCGTTCCGAGACTCCAGGTCCGCATCCGATACAAGCCCCGCATCCTGGCTGGATGACCGTGACTCCTGCCCTGGCGAACGTCTCCATGAAGCCGTTCTCCCGACAGTACCTCTCAACCGATTCCGAGCCCACCTGAATCAGGAACACAACGCCATCATCCACCGACAGACCGGCGTCAACGGCCTCTTTGACCACCTGGTGGTAGAAGATCAGATCGTCGATCTTGCCCGCTGTGCAGCTACCTCCGTAAGCGATATCAATGGAAACATCGTCGACATCTTCGACCAGAGCCCCGTTGGTGGGATCGGACGGAATACCGTGGTCCGGATCACCAGGGTGCGCCACCATGGGTCGGATCGAAGCCAGGTCGATTCGGTGGACTCCCCCGTCATACTGGGCTCCTGGGTCGGCCTGAACCGCACGTGCCCGAAGCTCGTTCTCGTCGGCCTCAGGGCGACGCTGCTCGACCCAGCGGTAGGTCTCCTCATCCGCTTCCACGATGGCTCCACGCGCGGAGCACTCCGTCGCCATGTTGGTGAGGGTGGCTCTCTCATCCATGGAGAGATTGGCGATGCCTGAGCCGGTGAACTCCATGACCCGCTTGAGGGTCATCTGGGGTCGAGCGAACTCGAGCAGGATGTAGAGCATGAGGTCCTTGGCCGTTACGCCTTCCGCCAGCCGCCCGACCAACTCGAAGCGAATCGACTCGGGGACCTCGACCGTGGTAAATCCCGAATGGATCAGATTGGCGTACTCGGTGGCGCCCACACCCCAGGCCAAAGCGTTGTTACAGCCTCCCATGCAGGTGTGGCTGTCGGTGGCTTGAATGAAATCGCCGGGCGAGATCAGGACCTCTCGTGCCACTTCATGGCAGATTCCCGGTGAGACGCCGTTCCTGGCCGAGAAGTCCTGGACCCCGGTGTGTTGCTGAAAGCTCACCTGAAGCTCCCGCAGCCGCTCGATCTTGTCCATGAAGGGACGCATCCTGGGCACTTCGTCGGCGTAGATCAGGTGGTCCTCGAAGACCGCAAATCGTTCCGGGTTCTCGATCTCGTAGTCGGCACCGTGCTCTTGCTCGAGGAAGTAGTGGACCTGGGCCGTCGTGAATTCGTGGGAGTAGCCCCCATCGACCTCGACGACAAGGCTGTCTCCAGGCTTGACGAAATTTTCTCCGGCGCCGAGAGCATGCCGTGCGAGGATCTTCTCAGCCATGGTCATCGGACGTTCCCGCGTCTCACTGGCGGGCCACTCGATCTCTTTCCGGTCGAGGGCCTTGGCGAGCGGGAAAAGCCCGCCCTGACGTACGATGAGCTGGGTGATCGAATCGTACTCTCGGTAGAACTCCTCCAGGGGCACTCCCTCGCCTGCCTGAAGCCGACGCAGGGTCTCGTGGTCGGTCATCAGCACACCCTGATTGATGTTGTTGGCGGCGTGAATCGGAGCGAACGAGGCCGCTACCGCAATTCTTATCCCAGACCACTTCTCAGCTTGTACGGCGGTTTCTCGGGAGCTTCCGACACCCTTTCTATGGCCTGAGACGATCACTTCGAACTCTCCGCCGTACAAAGCGTCACGTTCGAAGAGCCGTTTACCGTCCACGATCAAGCCAGCATAGGCCTCGCGCGCCAGATCCTCGGGACGGTGATTGAAGCAGACCCAGGCCGGAGTCATGACGTCGGTGTTGATGTCATCCAGAAGATCGTCAACCGTCAGATCGTCCATCGTCAGATCGAGCTCACCAGCGAGCTGCCGGCGAATCAGGTCCGGATCCTTGGTCAAGAACAGGACTCGCTTGCCCGGGGTCAGATGCAATGTCTGTGGCGGCTTCACCGATAAGGGCCTTTGGGATCGCAGAGCGCCCTATTCTATCCCCCGGGCCGGGCAGCCAACTTTTCAGACTCCACGGACGCCGCAACTGGCCCATGAGACCCCGCCACCTACCACCGGCGTGTCGGTTCAAGCGAGACCGACTACGAGCCTGTTACGATCACTTCGCCCGCGTTGTAAAAGGAGTCGAAGAATGTCCCAGATCATCGAGTGTGTTCCCAACTTCAGCGAAGGCCGCGATATGGCCGTGATCCGCCAGATCACGGACGCGATCGAAAGCGTCGATGGAGTCGCCCTGCTGGACGTGGACCCTGGCCAGGCCACCAACCGCACCGTGGTGACCTTCGCGGGAGAGCCCATGCAGGTGGTCGAGGCCGCCGTGCGTGCGGCAGAGAAGGCCGCCAAGTTGATCGATATGCGGCAACACCGGGGCGAGCACCCACGATTCGGAGCCATGGACGTGTGCCCGTTGGTGCCGGTCTCGGGAATCTCGATCGAGGAAACCGCTTCCTATGCTCAGCAACTGGCCAAACGGCTCGGCGAAGAACTCGGGCTGACAATCTTCTGCTACGAGCACGCCGCGACCTCTGACGACCGACAGAATCTGGCCAACGTACGGTCAGGCGAGTACGAGGGACTCGAGGACAAGCTCGCCAAGCCAGAGTGGCAACCCGACTATGGCCCTGCCGAGGTCAACCTGAGATCGGGAGCCACGGCGGTTGGTGCTCGGGAGTTTCTGATCGCCTACAACGTCAATCTGAATACCACCTCGACGCGAAGGGCCAACGCGGTCGCCTTCGACGTCAGGGAAAAGGGCAGGATCAAAAGGACTGGCGACCCCCTCACTGGCGAGATCATCCTTGACGACTAGGGAGCACCGGTCCACATTCCGGGCAGCCTGAAAGCCGTCAAAGCCATCGGCTGGTTCATCGACGAGTACTGAATAGAGCAGATCTC
>JAUWSP010000008.1 GCA_030610025.1 Acidobacteriota bacterium
CTGGGGTCGGCGAGCCCTTACCCTCCGAGGTCGTCAGAGGCATGCTCCTGTTGCGGGCCAATACCCTGGCGAGGGGGTTTTGAGGGGTGCGACCGGAGTTGGTCGAGTTTCTGCTGGGCATGCTCAACCGGGACCTCTTGCCAATGGTCCCCAGTCGGGGCTCTGTCGGGGCGAGTGGTGATCTGGCGCCTCTGGCTCACCTGGCTTTGCCGGTGATCGGCCGGGGTAGGGTTCGATTCGAGGGCGTGGAGATGGTGACGGAGGAAGGTCTTCGGAGGGCCGGGCTCGAGCCTGTCGGCTTGGAGCCGAAAGAAGGCCTGGCTTTGATCAATGGCACTCAGGCGATGAGCTCCCTGTTGGCCCTGGCCGTACTCGAGGTTCGACGTCTGGTGAAGGCTGCCGATCTGATCGGGGCGTTGAGCACCGAAGCCCTTCTCGGCACCGACACCCCCTTCCACTCGCGCATTCACGACCTGAGGCCGTACCCAGGGCAGCAAGCAAGCGCCGCCAATCTTTGGAATCTGATGCAGGGCTCGGAACTGCTCGAGTCGCACCGACTGGACGATCCGCGGGTCCAGGACCCCTACTCGGTTCGATGCATGCCCCAGGTCCACGGGGCGGTCCGCGATGTCTTGACGGATGTGGAGCGTCGCCTCGCAACGGAGATGAACGCGGTCACCGACAACCCACTGGTCTTCGCCGAGGACGACGAGATCCTGAGTGGTGGGAATTTCCATGGTGAACCCATCGCCATGGGTGCCGACTTCCTGGCCATCGCGACGGCCGAGTTGGGCTCCATCAGCGAGCGGCGAATCGACAAGCTCACGGACTCTGCCTTTTCTGGGTTGCCACCGTTCTTGACGGAGGATCCTGGGCTGAACTCGGGCTTCATGATCGGTCAGGTCACCGCGGCGGCCCTGGTCAGTGAGAACAAGACCATGAGCCACCCGGCGAGCGTCGACTCGATTCCGACCTCGGCGGAGAAGGAGGATCACGTCTCCATGGGCATGTGGGCGGCCCTCAAACTGGGCCAGGTCGTCAGGAATGTCGATCGAATTCTGGCCATCGAGCTGCTGGCGGCCGCCCAGGGAATCGATCTGAGACGGCCCCTGCGGTCGAGTCCGGCCCTGGAACGCTTGCACGAATCGATCCGCACCTTCGTGCCGAAGTGGGAAGAAGATCGCGAGCTGGCTCCCGATCTCGCTGTGGCGGAGACCTTCGTCACCGACGAGATCGAGCCTCATATCAGCGACCTGCAGTGACGAGCGAGGAGGAGACACCTGTGATGACCACCAGAGCCACCATACGAGCCCCGCGGGGAACCACCATCAGTTGCAAGGGGTGGCAGCAGGAGGCGGCGCTGCGCATGTTGATGAACAACCTGGACCCCGAAGTGGCCGAGCATCCGGAGGAGTTGATCGTCTACGGAGGGTCGGGCAAGGCGGCTCGCAACTGGGAGTGCTACGAGGCCATCGTCGCCAGTCTGAAGAGGTTGGAGGACGACGAGACCCTGTTGGTGCAGTCTGGCAAGCCCGTGGCCATCTTCAAGACCCACGAAGAGGCCCCCAGGGTCCTGATCGCCAACGCCCTCCTGGTACCCCATTGGGCGACGGCCGACGAGTTCAGGAGGCTGGAGGGCCTGGGCCTCACCATGTTCGGGCAGATGACGGCCGGCTCGTGGATCTACATCGGCACCCAGGGAATTCTTCAGGGCACCTACGAGACCCTGGCGGAGTGCGCCCGCCAGCATTTCGAGGGCTCGCTCCGGGGTACCCTCACCGTGACAGCCGGTCTTGGCGGCATGGGAGGAGCCCAGCCCCTGGCGGTAACGATGAACGACGGTGTCTGCCTGGTGGCCGAAGTCGATCCCAGCAGGATCCAGCGGCGCTTGGAAACCCGTTACCTGGACGAGGCAGCACCCGACATCGCCTCTGGGGTCGAGCTGGCTCTGGCGGCGAAGCAGGCAGGCCGAGCCGTTTCCATCGGTGTCGAGGCCAACGCGGTGGACCTGCTCGAGTATCTGATTGAGCAGGAGATTACGCCGGAAGCTCTGACCGACCAGACTTCGGCTCACGATGCACTCAACGGTTATGTTCCCCACGGAATGTCCTTTCAGGAGGCTCTGGAGCTCAGGAACGCCGATCCCACGTTGTACGAGTCGAAATCCATGGCTTCCATGGCGGCGCACGTCCGTGCCATGCTGACGCTGCAGCAGCGTGGAGCCGTGACCTTCGACTACGGCAACAATCTCCGTGGTCAGGCGCTGGAGGCGGGTGTCGAGGACGCTTTCGAGATCGGTGGCTTCGTGCCGCTGTTCGTCCGCCCCCTCTTCTGTGAAGGCAAGGGCCCTTTTCGTTGGGCGGTTCTGTCGGGCGATCCAAAGGATCTCGCGGCCACGGACGAGGCGATTCTGGAGCTCTTTCCGGAGGATGAAGCGCTCTCCCGGTGGATTCGACTGGCCAGGGAGACGGTGGCTTTCCAGGGATTGCCGTCACGCATCTGCTGGCTCGGCTATGGTGAGCGCGCCAAGGCGGGAAAGGCCTTCAACGACCTCGTGGCCAGCGGCAAGGTCTCGGCACCGATCGTCATCGGCCGCGATCATCTGGACTGCGGCTCGGTGGCGTCGCCGAATCGAGAGACCGAGGGCATGAAGGATGGTTCCGACGCGATCGCGGACTGGCCGATCCTCAACGCCCTGCTGAACGCCATCAACGGTGCCTCGTGGGTCTCGGTTCACCATGGGGGCGGGGTCGGCATCGGCTATTCGCTGCACGCCGGGATGGTCATCGTGGCCGATGGCACGCCGGCAGCGGCGAAGCGACTCGAGCGGGTCTTGACGGGCGACCCGGGAATCGGGGTGGCCAGGCACGCCGACGCCGGGTACGAGCAGGCCATCGACAATGCTCGTCGCCAAGGCATCGATATCCCGATGCTCTGAGGGGAGGGTGGCACCATCGACCGCGGCCCGGTTCGCCAGCGAGTAAGCCGATCCATGAACACCGATCTCCATGCCTCCAGACGGAAGGCGTGGCTCATGGCCGCGCCATTCCTGATCGCTCTGCTGGGCCTGCTGATCTATGCGTTCGCGATCGGGTCTGGTGGAGACCCTGATGACCTGCGGCTTGGCATCGAGCGTGGGTATGAAGAGGTTTGGGCGGACCTCGATCGGGTCGGCGAGCGAGCGGCTTCCCTTCTAGAGCAGCCTCCTTCGGGAGAGAGTGAGCTCCTGGCGGCTTTTCAGGGACTGTCCCGGATTGACGATCAGAAGGAGCTTCCTGGCCTCTCGATCTACCTGCTCGATCCCCAGGGCAGCCCGACGGTTTGGGCGGGCGAAGGGCTGGTTCACGATCTGGAGCCCCAAGCGGCGCTGCGGCTCGGGAGGACTTTCTTGGCGAGCTTCAGCTCGGTGAGTCTGATGAGTGTGCAGACTCTCGGGGGAGCGAGCGCCGATTGGCGCCTGGTCGCAGGTAGCAGCTTCTCGGTCGACGGATTGCCGTTCTCCACCCGGTCGACTGCTTCCAGGGCGCGCTATTTGCGTTGGACCCTCATGGAGCCGGGCACGCCTTCGATGGAAGACCTGCTGAGGGTCGAGCTTCCCGACACGCCGACTCTCGTGGTCGATATCGGCTCGCCGCAGGCCTCGTCCTGGTGGCGCTCAGAAATGGGCAGGATTGCGAGGATCGCGTGCCTCGTCCTCGGTCTGCTTCTGCTCACACAAGCAGGGTTGCGTCTTTCCCAGCCTGACGCTCTTCTCGAACAAGGACGCCGAATACCCTCTGGGCTGTCCCGTTCAGAGGCCTTGCTCGCGGGTGGATTGATGGCCCTGATGTTGGCGAGCGGCGCCGAATCGTGGGCAGTCGTGTTGGCTCCGGCGGGCCTGATCCTCGCGACGTTGGGATTGGGACGAGCGCCGTTGAAGAACCGACCACGGCTAGCCGTGCTGTTGGGCGTGGCTGCCACTGTCGTACTGCTGGCGCTGGCCATCGCCGTCCAGAGTGGGCGTGGGCCGCGCGATATCGGGCAGGGACTGACCGCGGGGTCGGAGAACCTGGCCAGTGGCCTGGCGATCGTCTCGCTGGCCGTCGGCCTCCTGTCTCTGGCTTGGGGGGGGAAGAAGGAGGCTGCCACCGACACCACCCGATGGGCTTGGCTGGCCCTCGCAGCCCTGATGGTCGCTGGAGCTTCTCAAGACCTGGCCTGGGTGGCCGCCGGTGGCCTCCTCGTAGCCGGTGCCGCGATTGGGGCCTGGTGCTGGAGCGGCTTCAGGGGAGCGCGGACGACGTCGCTCCTGACCCTGGTGCTTCTTGCCGCTGTGACTGCTGCCGTCAGTTGGCAAATCGCGTCGCGCATCTGCCGCCTCCAGGAGTTGGAGCTCACGATACTGCCCGCCACCGCGCTGCCGACGGAAGAGGAGATGGATCGGGTCTCTGCAGAGCTTGCCGAGTTCTTCATCGCCAGGAACGACGAGGACTTCTCGGTGGGTGATGCCGAGGGTCTTGGCAGGCGGGACCTGGCCTTCGAGGTCTGGCACCAGTCACCGCTGGCCTCCTACGGAGCTCTGTCCGCCTTGACTGTCGAGTCTCCCGAAGGGTGGCGCTCCACCTTCTCTTTCGGTTTGCCGATGGGCGAGGAGGGCGATCTGGATCCGGCACCTTCCCGATGGGAGAGCTTGCGGGTACCGGGTTGGGACCGGGCGCTTCTCGGAGGGGACGGCTTCCTGCTGTTGCATGGAAAGCCATGGGCGCGCGTGCACTTCTGGCTGGCGCTGAGGCCGGGGTTCCGGCTCGAATCCGAGGGCGCGGAGGATCTGGCAGCCGGCTTGCTCCGAGGCGGCCCAGCTGCCCGCGGTCCGGCGCAGCAGGAGCTCGGGACCGCCATCTTCGTGCTCTACGATCGCGCTGGAAGCCCATTGTTGAGTCCGTGGCCTGAAGCCCCACGCCTGGAGGATCGTTTTCTCCAGGGGGGGCGCGGCGTGACAAAGACTCCGGACGGGCCGGCGGATGTCGTCGCAGAGAAGGATCTGGACGCCATCCGGGCTCTCCTTCTGCCTCGCCTCGGTCCGCTTGGCTCATTGCGGATGGTCGGCCTCCAGGTTGTCGACATCGTTGCCATTGTCGGTCTACTGGCCCTGATCGTGGTGCTGCCGGGTCTGCGTTGGCGAGACCTCCGGCTCGGTCTTCGCCGTACCTGGCGCTCCTACTCGAAACGATTGCTTCTGGTGTACGCGTTGCTGCTACTCGTACCTCTTCTGTTGATGAACGCGCTGGTAGTTCGCTTGCTGGAGGAGAGATTGCAGGTGGAACAGCAGGCTGCGGGGAGGGCGGCTCTGGAGTCTGCGCAACAGGTTCTGGGAGAGTACATCCTGTCGCTCCAGCCTGGCTTCGGAATCGACGCGGCCCTGGATGACGAGTTGCTGATCTGGCTTTCGAGTGTCGTTCATCACGAGGTCAACCTCTATTGGCGCAGCAACGTCTACGCTTCGAGCAAACCGGAGCTGTTCACGGCCGGCTTTCTTCCCAAGCGGATTCCGGGAGAGATGTTCTCCAGGCTGACCCTGCTGGGTCACGAGGTCTCGTCCCGTATCAACCGGGCGGGCGACGTCGAGTATCTGGAGCTCTACGCACCCCTCACGGTGCCGGGAGTGCCGCTCGAGCAGAGTCGTCTCTTCCTGTCGATTCCATTGCTGGCTCAACAGGAGGAAACGCAAGCCGAAATTGGCGCCATTCGGCGCGCGGCGATCCTGGGGATGTCGATCCTCCTCCTGATCGTGGCCGCTCTCGGCAGTCGATTGGCCCGCGGCTTCACCGAACCGTTGATGGAGATCGTCGAGGGAACCCAGCGGATTGCAGGCGGTGAGACGTCACTGCGCCTGAAGCCGACCGAGTTGGAGCTGGCGACGCTGGTCGATGCCATCGACCGAATGGCCAGTCGAATCGCCGAAGGCCGGCGCCAGATCCTGCGCGAGAAGGATGTCGTGGAGATGGTGGTCGACAACATCACGGCTGGCGTGGTGTCTCTGGATACCGAGCGTCGGGTGCTGACAGCGAATCGTGTGGCCGTCGGGTTGTTGGCCTGTGAGGTCGGCAACCCGATCGACGAGGCCCTGGATTCCGAGGCTCGTCTGGAGCCGATCTCGAGATGGCTGGCGGGCACCACGGACCGGTTGTCGCAAGAGACAGTTCACCTGGAGGGCCCGGAGTCGGAAGAGCGCCAGGAGTGGTCCCTGGTCTGGGCGCCCCTCCCGGGCCCGGGCGAGCCTTCGGCCCTGCTGGTCGTCGAGGACGTTACCGAAGTGCTTCGCGGCCAGCGTCTGGAGGCCTGGGCCGAGATGGCTCGCATGATCGCTCACGAGATCAAGAACCCGCTGACGCCGATTCGCCTCTCGGCCGAGCATCTGAGAGAGGTCTATGCCAGCGATCCAGAGGGCCTCGAGGGCGTGTTCGAGAGCTGCACCACGAACATCTTGAAACAAGTGGGCGAGCTGCAGGAGATCGCCAGCGAGTTCTCTACCTACAGCAAGATTCCCAAAATGAACGCGACGCGCACGAATCTGGTGGAGGTCGTGCGGGAGGTCGCGAACGCTTACCAGACGGCTCCCCCTCGGGGAGTGGAGATCTCGCTCGCGTCATCGACCGACATCGTGATGGCCGATCTCGACGCGCGGCTCGTGAGCCGAGCCCTGCGCAATCTGATCGAGAATGCCCTCAACGCCACGCCAACCGGAGGTAGGGTGGAGATTCGGGTCGATGTTGAAGACGGGCGGGCGAGAATCTCGGTTGCCGACAACGGGCCAGGCGTGGAGCCGGAGCTGCTATCCCGGATCTTCGAGCCCTATTTCTCGACTCACGACTCGGGTACCGGCCTCGGATTGCCCATCGCTTGTCGGATTGCGGAGGAGCACCTCGGGGGGGTCACGGCTCACAATCGAAAAGAGGGTGGGCTGGAGGTAGCGATCAGCTTGCCTGTCGTATCGTAGTGATGTGGCGAAGGGATCCTCAACCGCGTAGCGTTGCGCGAGATTGCGATACCATCGGCTTCCAGGTTTTTTGGTCGTGCCGGCTTCGTCGGTGCAACCCGTCCAAGAACAGTCCTGATTCGAGGTCTCTCTCATGCGACGCATCCTCCTGCTGGCCGCGATCCTGCCAATGACCTTTGCTTGTGTCTCGGTAGGTCCTCACACTGTCGACAATTCCAGCTCAGAAGCCGGGGAGGTCGGCGAGGGGAGCGACGTGGAAGTCCACGAAGGCCTGCTGACGATGCAGTTCGATCGCAAGGCGGGGAAGGTGTGGCTCGAGCTGCCTGGAGACCTCGAAGAAGGAGAGGTGCTGGGATCCTTTCTCTACATCGAGGGGCTGGTGGCTGGGCTGGGCTCCAACCCGGTGGGTCTGGATCGGGGTCGTATCGGCAGCACCCGAGTTGTCTCGGTACGCCGCCAGGGCAACAAGCTCCTGTTCGTCGAGCCCAACCTGAGGTATAGGGCGCTCACGGAGGATGACTGGCAGGTGCGAGCCACGGAAGAGTCGTTCGCCAGCTCGGTGCTGTGGGCGGGAGAGATCGAATCCAAGGGCGTCGGCGGTGGCCATCACGTGGATTTCACCGGTTTTCTGGTCAGGGATTCCCACGGTGTGGTCTCCATCCTGAAAGAGGCCGACCAGGGGAGCTTCGCTCTGGACGAGAGCCGGAGCGCGATCGACTTCAACGCTTGCCATCTGTTTCCGGAGAACGTGGAGATGGAGGTCCTGCTCACCTACACCTCGGACGAGCCCGGAAGGGAAGTGACGCGGACCGCACCGACCCCGGAGTCATTCTCACTGGTGCAGCATCATTCGTTGATCCGTTTGCCGGATGATGGCTATCGACCGCGGCGCTTCGATCCCCGGGCCGCCTCCTACGAAGTCCTGTTCTCGGACTATGCAGCGGCTCTCGACGAGCCGGTCGACAAACGCTGGATTGCTCGACATCGTCTGGAGAAGAGCGATCCCGCAGCGGTGAGCTCTCCTGTGCTGGAGCCGATCGTCTACTACGTGGACAGAGCGATTCCCGAGCCGGTACGTAGCGCGGTCTTGGACGGGGTCAGCTGGTGGGCCGAGGCCTTCGAAAAGGCCGGTTTCCAGGACGCGTTTCGAGTCGAAGTGCTACCGGAAGGCATTCATCCCTTCGACGCACGCTACAACATCGTGCAGTGGGTCCATCGCTCGACCCGTGGCTGGTCCTACGGCGGGGGAGTGATCGATCCCCGCACCGGTGAGATCGTCAAGGGCCATGTGCGACTCGGGTCGCTGCGGGTGCGACAGGATCGACTCCTGTTCGAGGGCCTGGCAGGGACGGACAAGACAGGCACTGGCAGCGCTGATGATCCAGTCCAACTGGCGTTGGCTCGAATTCGCCAGCTGGCGTCTCACGAAGTCGGCCACACGCTCGGCCTGGCCCATAACTTCGCCGCTAGCACCTATGGCGGTCGAGCTTCGGTAATGGACTACCCTGCACCCCTGGTGCGGCCGATCGGTGATGACGGGTTGGATTTCAGTGATGCCTACGGGGTAGGCGTCGGGGGCTGGGACCTGTTCTCCATTCGCTATGCCTACGGCCAGTTCGCGCCTGGTGCCGACGAGGATGCCGAGCTCGATCGCCTGATTGCGGAGGCTCTGGCTGCGAATCTCGTCTTTCTGACCGACCAGGACGCCCGTCCGGCAGGCGCGGCGCAGCCACTGGCCAATCTTTGGGACAACGGTAGCGATCCTGTCGCGCAGCTGCGAGAGGAGATGGAGGTCCGGCGAATCGGCATACAGCGTTTCGGCCCTGCCAACGTGCAGCATGGAACCCCCCTGGCCCTGCTGCACGAGGTGTTCGTGCCGCTCTACTTTCATCACCGATACCAGGTGACTGCCACGGTCAAGATGCTCGGTGGCGTGAACTACCGTAACGCTGTACGAGGAGACGGCCAGCCTCCGGCCCTGCCGATCCCTGCCTCCGAGCAGAGAAGGGCCCTGGACGCTCTCTTGGAGACCCTGACCCCGGAGGCCTTGGATATCCCCGAGTCGGTGTTGCAGGTACTGATGCCCAGACCGGCGGGCTACGGTCGAAATCGGGAGATGCTCGCGGGCGCTACCGATCCGATGTTCGACGCTTTGGGCGCAGCGGGTACCGCCGCCGACATGACGGTGGCTGCGATGGTGCAGTCGGAGCGGGCTGCTCGGATGGTGGATCAGCACCGCCGCAACCCAACGCTGCCCGACTTCTCGGAGGTGCTCGAGGCGATCGTGGGCTCGGCTTTCGCCGAGGGCGCCGAATCAGGGCGCTTGGCGGCGATTCAAAGGCGCGTTCAAGAGGTGGTTGTGGGGCGCTTGATCGAGCTGGCCAGGAATCCGGGAGCCTCGGGTGCGGTGAGGGCCCAGAGTGACTGGCAGCTGGGCCAGTTACTCGACCACCTCGAGAGCCAGGAGGGCAGCGCGACACCGGACGGTGTCCAGGCTGCCTATCTGTCGCTCATGATCCGGCGGCATCAAAACCCGGCGGCCGAGACGGTGGTCAGCCCTCCGGCGGCGCCACCATTGCCTCCCGGTGACCCCATTGGTGGGTTCTCGGAAGCGAGGTCGGGTTGCTCCTGGAGCGAGTCGTCCGGCGGCTGGTGAAACAGGCTCCAGAGCCTCTCTGGGAGGCCCGCTAGAGTACACGCCGGGCTGCGGGATGAGCCAATTCGCGTGGTAAGGTAGCTCGCAATTGTGAGCCAGAAAAAGCTGTCATCGAAAGCCTACGAGTTGAAACCGGGCGAAGAGTACGTCCCGTACACAGCGGGGCAGGTACTGCCGGAGTTCACGTTCAAGGCCGCGCTGTCGGGCATCATCCTGGGAGTCATTTTCGGGGCTGCCAATACCTACCTCGGCCTGAAAGCCGGCCTGACGATCAGCACCTCCATCCCGGTGGCGGTCCTGACCGTCGTGGCCTTCCGGCTGTGGTCTGCCCTGGGGGGCAAGCACAGCATCCTGGAGGCCAACATGTCGCAGACCATCGGATCTGCCAGCTCGTCGGTGGCCTCCGGTGTTCTGTTCACGATTCCCGCTCTCTTCATTTGGGGCATGAATCCTGCCTGGCGCCAGATCACGCTGCTGGCGATGTGCGGTGGGTTGATCGGCGTGCTGGCGATGATTCCGCTGCGCCGCTACCTGATCAAGCGTGAGCATGGCACTTTGCCTTACCCGGAGGGTGTCGCCTGCGCCGAGGTTCTGGTTGCGGCCGAGAGCGGTGGGCGACAGGCGGCGCCGGTCTTTTGGGGCATCGGTGTCGGTATGGCGTTCAAGCTGATCACCGACGGGTTCCGGTTCGTGCACGACGAGTTCGAGCAGGCCCTGGCCTTCAAGGCGAATGTGGCGATTGCCGTGTCGCCGGCCCTCATCGGCGTTGGCTTCATCCTCGGAGTCCGCATTGCCACCGTCATGGTCGCCGGTGGCGCGCTGTCGGCCTTCGTCATCATTCCTCTCATCAACTTGTGGGGAAGCGGTCTTACAGAGCCGCTGTTTCCCGAGACGCAGAAGCTCATCATCGACATGAGCGCTGGCGAGATCTGGAACCGCTATGTGCGCTACATCGGTGCCGGAGCGGTGGCGACAGGCGGCATCATCACGCTGGTCAAGTCGATTCCGACCATGATCGAGTCTTTCAAGCTCGGGGTGGCGCAGATCGGTAAAGGCGCCAAGAGCCAGGCGACGAATCGCACCGACCAGGACCTGTCCTACAAGTTCATGGCTTTGGCCCTGCTCGCCATACTGGGGGTGCTGACCTTCGTGCCGGGGATACTCGGGTACCTGGACTCGATCCCGGCTCGAGCGGTCGCCAGTGTCGCCATCGCGATCTTCGCGTTCTTCTTCGTGACCGTCAGCTCGAGAATCGTCGGACTCGTCGGGGTGACCTCCAACCCGACCTCGGGGATGACCATCGCGACATTGTTGGGCACGAGCCTGATCTTCTACCTGCTGGGTTGGACGGAGATGGCCGGCAAGGCGACGGCTCTGATGGTCGGGACCGTGGTCTGCATCGCAGCTTCGATTGCCGGTGATACGTCGCAGGATCTCAAAACCGGTTTCCTGCTCGGGGCGACGCCGCGTCGGCAGCAGATCGGTGAGCTGATCGGGGTGATCACTTCAGCCGGTGTCGTGTGTTTCGTGGTGATGATGCTCAATCGCACCGTCGAGGGTGGGTTGGGAGGAGCCGAGCTGCCGGCACCTCAAGCCGTTCTGATGAAGTTGGTCATCGACGGTGTCCTGGACCAGAACCTACCCTGGGCCCTGATCCTGATCGGAGTTGCGATCGCCGGGGTGGCAGCGCTGTTCAAGATGCCGGTGCTGGCCTTCGCGGTGGGTGTGTATCTGCCTCTTTCCACCATGGCGGCCGTGTTTCTGGGTGGTTTGATGCGTTGGTGGCTGACCCGGGGAGTCGAACCCGCGGTGGCCGAACAACGGCGGGAGCGAGGAGTCCTGTTCGGCTCCGGCCTGGTGGGAGGAGCCGGCCTCACCGGAGTGCTGTTGGCAGTCTGGGTCGGCGTGCGAGGCGGACAACGGATCGTGGGCTTCGCGCCGGATCTCTCCGAGCCGGCGGCCAATTTTCTGGCCCTCCTCACCATCGTCGCCATTCTGGGGTTCATGGCCTTTATCGCGACCCGCGGGAATCCGGAGAGCGACGATCCGCAGTGATTACCGAGCGGCGTACCTGGCGCCCGGCTCAGGCCGTCTTCGATGCTGCCCACAGAGGCGCTGTTGTCGCCCTGATTGCGGTGGTGCTCATCGCGACACCCTTTGCCGGGATGGCAGGCGGCTCTCCTCCGGATGCGAGCGAAGCCACGGCTGATACCGGTGAGGTGCTGCGGCTGGGTGTTCGAGTTCGGGAAGTCCTGCCCCACGACTCAGGAGCTTTCACCCAGGGCCTGCTATGGAGCGAAGGGCGGCTCTACGAGAGTACTGGCGAGTACGGGAAATCGTCGGTGAGAAGGGTCGACCCGAAGACAGGCACGATCGAGAAGCAGGCCTCCCTGCCGGCGGACCTGTTCGGCGAAGGGTTGGCATTGGTGGGAGACAGGCTGGTCCAGCTGACCTGGCGCCGAGGTTTGGCTCTGGTCTACGACCTGGAGTCGCTCGAAGAGGTCGACCGTTACTCCTACCAGGGAGAGGGCTGGGGGCTCTGCAACGACGGCTACCGGCTCTACATGAGCAATGGCACGGCCACGCTGTCTCTGCGGGATCGCGATTCGTTCGAGGAGCTGGCTCGGCTCCAGGTCACGCTCGAGGGACGCCCCGTGGGCGCTCTCAACGAGTTGGAGTGCGCCGAAGGGTGGATCTACGCCAATGTGTATCAGACCGACATCATCGTGCGCATCGATCCGCACAATGGTGAAGTGCGAGCGGTCATCGACGCCGCAGGTCTGTTGAGCCCTGAGGAGCGTGCGGCAGCCGATGTGCTCAACGGCATCGCCTACCGCGGCGACAGGAGCTCGTTTCTGCTGACTGGAAAGTACTGGCCTTCGATGTTCGAGGTCGACTTCACGCCACAGGAGTTTCGACCTTGAGGTGTCTCGCCAGAACCTGCCGCAGCTTGTCGGACAGGTCCAGAGCCGGGAAGATCTCGCGCACTTCATCGCGGCTCACGTACAGCCAGATGTCGTCCCATTGGGCGTAGCGCAGCATGTTGGAGATCGCCCAGACGCGCTCTTCTCGGGTACCATCGGCGAGGATTCGCTTCAGCTCGTTGGCGCTGACGCTGCGGTCCGGAAAGAAGTAGAGAGGTTGCGAGCCCTCTTCGATCGGCGGTTTCTGATCGTTGGTCGCCATGGTTCTTTAGCAGTATAACTCGCTTGGTTCATCGATCAACCAGCAGCGCACTTGACGGTGGGAGACGGGTCGGCTAGATTTTCGATCGCTTTGGGAGTTCCCGGGCGGGCATAACTCAGCTGGTAGAGTGCAAGCTTCCCAAGCTTGATGTCGCGGGTTCGAGTCCCGTTGCCCGCTCCATTCACCAACCGGAGACTTGAGCCTGATCAGACGCCCTTCAACTGCCTTCGAGGAAGGATCGATGTCTTCCGACCTGCGACCGGCAGATCCAACAACTTCAAGCACGAGTAAAGGGGAGACCCGATGGCCCTGTTCAACCGTGAAGACGAAAACCCCGATGTTTCATCTGCGTCCAGCACGCCGGTGACCCCGAAGGCTTCGAGTGGCGGGCGCAGCACCTACATCGGGCCGGGAGTCAAAATCACAGGTGAAATCTCGGCTGATGTCGAGGTGGTCGTGGACGGTGAAGTCCAGGGCCGCATCGAGCTGAAGGAGAGCCTGGTCGTTGGTCCCAAGGGGGTCATCGACGGCGACATCGTCGCCCGATCGGTGCAGGTTGCTGGCAAAGTGATGGGTAACGTTCGCGGCATTGACAGGTTCGAGTTGCTGCAGAGCGGTCGCATCGAGGGAGACGTGGTCTCTCCGCGAGTCGTCATCGCCGAAGGGGCCTTTTTCAAGGGCAACGTGGAGATGTCTTCCCAGCAGGCGCCTGGCAAACCGTCCTCGGGTTCGACGACACCTCGAACCGAGGAGTCTTCAAAGCAGCCCGACAAATCTTCGCCGAGTCCCTCGACAGGCACCGGGACCGTGACAGGGGGCCCAAGGTGATCGTCGGAATTCCCAAGGAGATCAAGGATCACGAATACCGTGTCGGCATGATTCCGGCCGGTGTGCATGCACTGGTGGTCGCGGGGCACACGGTCTACGTCGAGACCAGCGCCGGAGAGGGCAGCGGCATTACCGATATCGAGTATGCCGAAGCTGGAGCCGAGATTCTCTCGGACGCGAAGTCGGTCTACGAGCAGTCGGAGATGATCGTCAAGGTCAAGGAGCCGATCGAGCCCGAGTACGATCTTCTACAGCGGGGCCAGACCCTGTTCACCTACCTTCATCTCGCCCCTCTACCGGAGCTGACCGAGTTGCTCTGTCAGCGCGAGGTGGCTGGAGTGGCCTACGAGACCATCACCGACCAGAGAGGCGGCCTTCCGTTGCTGACGCCCATGTCGGAGGTCGCGGGTCGCATGGCGGTCCTGATGGGTGCTTACTACCTGCAGGGCGTGACGGGTGGTAGGGGAACCCTGCTATCCGGTGTGCCAGGAGTCCCGCCAGGTGATGTGGTGATCATCGGTGGAGGTATCGTCGGTTTGAACGCGGCCAAGATGGCGCTGGGTCTGGGGGCCAGGGTGACCATCCTCGAGACCAACCTGGACCGGATGAGGTGGCTGGACAATATCTTCCATGGCATGCTGACCACCCTGTCCAGCAACCACCACAACCTGATGGCCTCTCTGGGGCGGGCCGATGTCCTGGTTGGAGCGGTCCTGATCCCCGGAGCCTCCGCACCGAAGTTGGTCACTCGGGAGATGCTCGGCGCGATGAAGCCGGGCAGTGTGGTGGTCGACGTGGCGGTGGACCAGGGCGGGTGTTTCGAGACCACCAAGGCGACAACCCACTCGGAGCCCATCTACAAGGTGGATGGCATCGTCCACTACTGCGTCGCCAATATGCCGGGCGCCGTGCCCAGAACGTCTACCTTCGCACTCAACAATGCCACCATTCCCTACGCCCTGGCGTTGGCCAACAAGGGTGTCGAGAAGGCGGTGAAGGAAGATCCGGGTCTGTTCGAGGGCGTCAATACCTACAAGGGACACATTACCTACGAAGCTGTTGCGGAATCCCAGGGCCGGTCCTATCAGGCCCTCGATACGCTGCTCGGCTGATTCGACATCACCAGGCAGGGAGCTCCGGGAGCTCCCTGCCTGTTACATCCTGCCAGAGACCCTTTAGATCCGTAGGTATCGGGGCTTCGAATCGCAATGGCTGACCGCTCACCGGGTGAGCGAGGTGCAGGCGCCACGCGTGGAGTGCCGGCCTCGAGAAATCCTGCAGGGGTCGTCGAACCTCCCGGGCGAGACCTTTCCAGCGGGCCTCGCCATAGATCGGATCCCCGATCAGCGGATGTCCCAGAGCCTTGAGGTGGACCCTGATTTGATGAGTCCGGCCAGTGGCGAGATCGACCTCGAGAAGAGAGATTCCGTTTTCGCAGGAAATCAGCTCGTAATCGGTCCGGGCCGGGCGCCCTCCTGGGCGCACTGTCATCTCTTTGCGCCGACTCGGATGACGACCGATGGGGAGCTCGATCTCCCCACGGGTCTCTTTCGGCCGGCCAAAGACCATCGCGAGATAGAGCTTTCTTACCCTGCGTTCGGCAAAGGCCGAGGTCAGTGTCTGATAGGCGCGGTCAGTCCTGGCCACCACGAGCACCCCGGTGGTGTCCTTGTCCAGCCGATGAACGATTCCAGGGCGGCCTCGACCACCAACCTCGGCGGTCTCGGGATAGTGCAGTAGGAGGCGATGAGCGAGGGTGCCTGTGGGCCGTCCAGCGCCCGGGTGCACCGCGAGCTCCGAGGGCTTGTTCAGGACGACCAGGTCGGCTTCTTCATGGAGGATGTCCAGATCGCCCGCCTCGGGCTCCATTCCTTCGTCCAGCTGACGGACCAGGGGAGTGAAGTCGACCCGTTCGCCTGCGCTCAGCGAATACGACGCTTTCGCGGTCTCGCTGTCGACCTGTACCTGGCCGGCGCGAATCCACTGCTGGATCTGGTTTCTGGGCAGGTCGAGCTGCTGGGCCAGGAAGCTGTCCAACCTCACGCCCGAGGCTTCCGGCGGCACATCGATCGTCCGTTTGTCCGCCATGGGGGCCAGGAGCCTCAGTTGCTCGATGCGGAGGGGGCCTCGGCCGGTTGCTTCCGACCAAAAAGCATATCCACCGCCATCAGGCAGATGCCGATGGTGATGGCACTATCGGCCACATTGAAGGTGTGCCAGTGGTAGCTACGGAAGTACGCGTCGATGAAATCGGTGACCGCCTGGTTGGCGACCCGATCGATGAGGTTTCCCACGGCGCCTCCCATGATCAGCGCCAGTGCAGTCAGCAGCAATCGGTCCTCTGTGGGAGTTCGCCAGAAGACGAAGGATACAAGCGCCAGTGCCGCGATTCCGAGCAGGGCCAGAATCAGCCAGCCCCAGCGATTGCCGTGAGCCGCGAACATTCCGAAAGCGACTCCGGTGTTCTTCACATAGATGAGATTGAGGAAGCCTGGGACCACCACGAAGGGCATGTGATCGGCGAGGCGGGCCTCTACGAGCCACTTGCTCCATTGATCCAGCACCACGACCGCGAGGCTGAGAAGGAGGTACCTGGCCTTGAGGTCTTCGAGTCGAGTCATGGCGCACTCTTCTCGGCGATGGCCACAGCGGCCGCGTAGGCCCCGTCATGGGTGATGGAAAGATGCACCTGGGTGATCCCGCGCTGTGCAGCATATTCGGCGGCCTTGCCGTGCAGGCGAACGGCCGGGGCGCCATGATCCTGCTTGACCACCTCGACCTGTGAGAAGCCCAACCCGGAGGACCAGCCGGTACCCAGGGCCTTGAGAACCGCCTCCTTTGCCGCAAAAAGACCCGCCAGGTGCTGAACCAGCGCGCGGTCTTCGCGGGATCCGGCCTCTCCGGGCAGGCAGAATCGACGGACGAATCGCTCCCCGTGGGTGGTGTAGATTCTCTTCATCCTGTCTATCTCGACCATGTCCAGGCCAATCCCGAAGATCTCACTCATCGTTTCCGTTCCGTTGACCGCTCTCGCTCCGCTGGGTCGAGCCACCCTAGGGCTTCGATTCTAACGCCACCCATGGTAGGCGAAGGTCGGGCTAGGTCGATTTGCGGGCCCTCTTCGACTGCGCCATCAGATCCAGGTCGTGGGCCGCCCACACGAGGTGGAGGACTCCAAAGCCACTCACCAGCCCTCGAACGACCGGTAGCAAGAGGTAGCGCTGGAGGTCTGGACCAGGGATATGGAGAATCAGACGCTCCCATCCTTCTCCCCATGGAAGCAAGAGCAAGATGGCCCCGGCTTCAATGCAGTAGAGGATAAAGAGGATCCGACCAAGAGAATCGAGCCGCATGTGCGGCCCGATTCTAAACGACACCCGACTCGAAACCTCGAATCAATTGGGCGGTGGAGAGGAGCCACCTCGAGTCACGCCTGAGCTGCTGGATCGCCCACTACTCGAAGCGCGGCCCCCGGACCGCGACGAACCGGCCGCCCGGCCGCGAGCCGAGGAGCTGGAGGAAGTGGTACCGGGC
>JAUWSP010000278.1 GCA_030610025.1 Acidobacteriota bacterium
ACCATCATCGTAGTCGAGGACAGTCCCCAGAATCGGCGAGCCTACGAGGATCTCGTCATCCAGACCTTCTTCCTCTCCAATGCCGAGGTCAAGGACGTGATGACAATGCTGCGCAGCCTGGTCGGGGCCAAGAGTGTCGCCGCCAACGACCAGCTCAACGCCATCGCGCTGCGAGATACGGCCGACAAGGTGAAGGTGGCCGAGAGCATCATCCGCACCAACGACAAATCCCGTGGCGAAGTGGTGGTGGACGTCGAGCTGCTGCAGATCAACACCAGCAAGCTGCAGGAGCTCGGGGTCCTGTTGACTGACTATTCGATCACCCAGTTCCTCGATCCGGCTCTTCAGGTCGGCAGTACCGGAGCCTTTCGGGTGTCGGATCTGGAGTTCATCAACCAGGGTGACTGGCTGGTAACCATCCCCGGCTTCGTCTACGACTTCGTCAAGACCAGCACCGAGGCGCAGCTGCTGGCGAGTCCGCAGGTTCGAATCAGCGATGGCGAACAGGCTATCGTCCACATCGGTGACCAGGTGCCCATACCGGTGACGACCTTCAATACCTCGGGGACCATCGGTGGCAACATCGTGCCGATCACCTCGTTTCAGTATCAGGACATCGGTATCCGGCTCGACATCCAGCCCCGCATACACCACAACAAGGAGATCACCCTCGAGCTCAAGGTCGAGGTGAGCAACATCTCCGGGTTCGTGACCGGTGTCGGCGAGCAGCAGCAGCCGATCATCGGCACCCGTCGCGTCGAATCTACGATTCGCCTCATGGACGGCGAAACCAATTTCCTGGCCGGCTTGATTCGTACCGACGAGACGGTGACCGATACCGGCATACCCGGTCTGATGGACCTGCCGCTGATCGGGCGACTCTTCACGCACAAGAAGACCGAGGTCAAACGCACGGACCTGATCTTGACGCTGACCCCGCACATCATTCGGACCCCGAATCTGGATGCGGAGGACCTGGCGCCGATCTGGGTCGGGACCGAGGCCAACATCACTTTCCGAGGTGGCAGTCCACGCGTCGAGTCGGATGTCGAAGGGCCCTTCGACGAAGGCGAGGACGAGGATGCCGAGCGAATCCGCGAGATGATTCGGCGTCGCATCCAGAATCTGCCGCGCGGCTTGCAGGATTCGGCTGGCGAAGGGGGGCCGGGGGACGAACAGCTTCCCGAGTCGATCGACCTGTCGCCATCCGCGGGTCCGGACAACATTTTCGACGGCCCACTGGATCGGGAGACCGAGGAAGGACCTCTGGATCGGCAGCCGACCGACGAGCCGCCGCCCAACGACCTTGCCATGGGATCCTCGCTGACGGAGCTCACGCCGACGATGCTGTCGGTCGCCTTGCAGGTCGAGAGCGAAGGAAAGGCTGAAGAGGCCAAGAAGGTGCCTCCCAAGGTGGAGCTGAAGCTCCAGCCACCGAGGCCGCTGGTGGCTCCGGGTGCGACCTTCGAAGTCCAGGTGCTGGCCAAGACCAAGGTCCCGGTTTCACATCTGCCGGTGACCCTGGTCTTCGATCCCCGAGTCCTGGAAGTGGTCCATGTCCGGAGAGGAGGATTCCTGGGTTCCGAGGGAAAAGCGAAGTTCATGGCCGACTCGAGCAGTCCGGGGCGAGTCGTTCTAGGAGCCAGTCGTGTCGGCCAGCAATCCGGAGTCACCGGTAGTGGCCTCGTCGCCAGCCTACGATTCCGCGCCCTGGAGGAAGGTCAGACGGACCTGAGCTTCGAGAAGGGCAAGGCCTTGGACAACAAGCTGAAGCCGATCACTCCCGTCGCCAAAGCCAAGGCCGTGGTTCGGGTCTCGGGAAGCGCCAAACGGAGAGATCCTGCCGAGAGGCCGACCAGGCCAGACGACTCCTCACCGCCTCCCGCCGAGCGCTAGTCGGTTGGAGGAGAGAGCACCAAGAGATGTCCCGCAGCAGATCGAGGTTCGGCGCCCACGTGGGTGGCGGATACACCATGGTCGAACTGGTGGTCGTCTGCGCGGTGTTGGTGATACTCGCTGCGGTCGCTCTGCCGACCGCCAAACACTCCATCAAGCGCGGCAAGGAGATAGAGCTACGCCAGGCGTTGCGCCAGATGCGCAATGCCATCGACGAGTTCAAGCGGTACAGCGACGCCGGCCTGATCGCCGTCGAGCTCGGAACCGACGGCTATCCGTCGGAGCTGGAGATTCTGGTCGAAGGTATCGAGGTCGTGGGTCAGATCGACAAGTCGGTCCGATTTCTGCGCCGCATACCGGTAGATCCCATGACCGGTGAGGCCGAATGGGGTCTGAGGAGCTTTCAAGACGATTTCGATTCCGACTCGTGGGGAGGCGAGAACGTATTCGATGTCTACTCGCTGAGCGAAGGGGTGGGCCTCGACGCAGTGCCCTATCAGGAGTGGTAGAGATGAACTGTCGAACAAGAGGCGCGAGGGGCGCCGGCTTCACCCTTCTCGAGTTGATCGTCGTGGTAGCCATCGTGGGGATTTTGGCCACAATGGCCATGCCGGCCCTCAAGAACGTACCCCGGAGAGCCGCCGAGGCCGTGCTCAAGTCGGATTTGAGGACCTTCCGGGACGTCATCGACCAGTTTCATGCTGACAAGGGGCACTATCCGCCGACCCTGGAAGCGATCGTTGAAGAGGGCTATCTTCGCTCGATACCGATGGATCCGATCACCAAACGAACCGACACCTGGGTCGAGATCTACGAGGAGCCCGACCCGGACTTCATACCGGCCGAAACCGATCTGCCAGAGGATGGGCAGCCAGGCATTGTGGACGTGCGATCGGGCTCCACGATCCTGAGCGTGGCCGGCACCCCATACTACGAGTGGTGAGAGACCGTCTCTTGAAGCACCTGCGGAGACCGGAGATCGTCGCCTCACGCCTGGATTTCGGCAGGAGCCGACAGCAGGGTTTCACGCTCGTGGCCCTGGTCGTGATTACGACTGTGATGACGATACTGGTGGCCGCCGCGATGCCCATGTGGAGTCAGATCGTGAAGCGGGATCGTGAAGCGGAGCTCGTATTTCGCGGACTGCAATACGCCGAAGCGATCCGAGTCTTCCAGCTGCGGTTCCAGCGCTACCCGGTCAGCCTGGAAGAGTTGCTGAATGCCAATCCACGTTGCTTGCGACAGCTCTGGAAGGATCCCATGACCGACGACGGGCAATGGGGCCTCGTCGTGGCGCAGTCGGGAAGGCCTGGTGGCCGGGGGCGCCGCGGCCGGCAGACCCGGGAGGATCGGATGAGGCGTCTGGGCCAGGCCAACCAGGCGCAGGAGGAGACTCGGAATACCGGCGGGCTGACGGTGGGCAGCGAGCCCCAGGATCTGACGGGAGGCAGCGCTCCGAGCGGGCGGGCCAGCTCGCAGCGGGGCAGGCAGGCGATGGGTCCCATCCAGGGTGTTCACAGCCGCAGCACCGAAACGGGCGTCAGGACTTTTCTGGGTAGCGACCAATACAGCGAGTGGCAGTTCACGGTCGAGCTGTTGCCGACTCCGGCGGTAGTGCCGGGGAGCCTGAACCTGCTGAGAGCGAACAACGACTGGGTGGGTCGCTCGTTCCCCCCGGGCCTGCAGCCGAAACAGGGTGCGGCACCAGGCTCTGGCCAAGCGCCAAAAGGCGGCCGAGGACCGAGCCAGAGCAAGCAAGGGAGGACCCCAGGTGGATGAGGTAGCTCTCCGGATTCGACGACTGTCGCATGCCGCGGGACTGCCACTTCCCGAGCAGGCCTCACCCGGTAGCGCGGGCCTCGATCTTCGAGCGGCTGTCACGGAGGACCTTCTGATAGAGCCGGGGGAGCGGACCCTGGTCCCGACGGGCCTCGTCCTGGAGCTGCCGCAGGGTTGGGAGGGGCAGGTCCGGCCCCGCAGCGGCCTCGCCATTCGGCACGGCATCAGCCTGCTCAACTCGCCGGGAACCATCGACAGCGACTACCGGGGTGAGGTGATGGTGGTGCTGGCCAACCTGGGCAGCGAGCCCTTTGCGATTCGTCGTGGTGATCGAATCGCCCAACTCGTGGTGTCGCCGGTATCCAGGGTGGTCGTGCGGGAGGCGTCGGAGCTGACCTCCACGGACCGTGGCTCCGGGGGCTTCGGCTCGACCGGGGTTGACTGATCTGGGCTGATTCAGGCCTGGAAGTAGCCTTTTCTCCCCCTCACTTTCGCTCTCGGCGAGGGCTAAATCCTGCTGGCTCAAGTCGTTGCAGAATTGTCGAAAATTCGTCAGAAATCCGTGTCGGGAGAGGGCCCGCGTGTAGTAGACTGACAGGTGTTCGAAGTTGTCTCGGGGACGGGTCACCGAGTTCGACGATCAGGCGTCAGGGAAGGCTGGAGGTGGTCTCAGAATTGCCTCCGGCACACCATCTCCAGGACGGAGATTCCGACCTGACGCCGCTAAGCAGTCGTGGGAGTAGGGAGCGTGACCAAGCTCGTTCGACACCTCGCAGCACCCCTCTCAGTTTTCTCTAGCCGTATTACGGCTCCCGTCAGCGGAGCTTTCGAAGCCCATTTATTCTCACCTCGTCGAAGGAGAAGGAGGACACCGATGAAGTACCCGACTAGAGCCTTGGTCTTTCTGGGCGTGGCGCTCTGTGCCGGCATGGTGTTCGGACAGGGTCTCACCACTGGAGTCCTGTCCGGAGTGGTCACCGATGCCGACAACGCCGTCCTGCCTGGCGTCAGCGTCGAAGCTG
>JAUWSP010000444.1 GCA_030610025.1 Acidobacteriota bacterium
CAACAGAGCGAGACAGCGGGCAGACCGATCCCCATTTCTTTCGATGAGACGGGTGACACAACCGCGGCACGAGATGTCAATCGACATATCGTCTGGTCGATCTATCTCGGAGGTGGGAACTACGAGATCCATACCCGACCGCTAACCGATTACCGTGCTTGGGAGGCCTACTTTCGAGACCTTGTTCGGGCCCGTACCCTGCTCGAGGCCCTGCCTTTCTGGCAGATGGTCCCCTCGAATCAACTCCTGACCAGCGGAACTGGCTACGTATTGTCGAAGGCCGGCGAGGTCTACGTCTGCTACCTATCTGGCGGAGGATCGATCGATCTGGACCTCGGCTCCAACACCAACGTCTTCGACGCCAGTTGGTTCAACCCGCGAACCGGTGAGTCGACCCAGATCGGAGTCGTGGCAGGGGGCGCTGTCCTTCCGTTCGACGCCCCCGACACTCTCGACTGGACGCTTGTCCTGGTGCAGCAAGGCACCGGTCCCAACGTCGCGCCGGTGGCGCTCGACCAAAGTTTCGAGAGCCCTGCGAACACACCGTTGCCGTTCGGGCTGTCCTTCGACGATCCCGACGGGCCGGGCCCCCACAGCTTCACGGTCGAACAGGAGCCGGTCTCCGGAGATCTCTCCGAGATCGACTCCCTGGGGGTCGTCACCTACACCCCGGACACCGACTTCAATGGCTCCGACGAATTCTGGTGGTCGGTCAGCGATGGTCTCGACAGCTCGAATACCGCTGTTGCGACAATCTGGGTCGGGAATCACCCTCCGCAAGCGTTCGACAAGCTGTGGGTCACAACCGTGGATACCCCGGTGCTGGTTCACCTGATCGTCATCGACATCGAAGAGGACCCATTGACCTATACGGTGGTCGATCCGCCGGCCTCCGGAACCCTCTCCAGCGACGACGGTGACTACGCCCTCATCTACTCACCGATCTCGGGGTTCGAGGGCGACGACTTCTTCACGTTTCGAGCTCGAGATCAGATGTTCGAGAGCAACGAAGCCACGGTTACCTTGAGCGTTCGGCAACCAGAGGTGTTCGAAGACGCTTTCGAGACCGGCGACACCTCGGCCTGGAGCCTGATTGTCGAGTAGACTCCGTGATCTGAGCTTCACCTCGCTGGACCCACCCGCACAAGAAGAGAGACCTGTTTGATGAGAACCCTCCTGATCGTTGGATTGCTGCTCTTCCTCGCCATCCTGATCGGCTATGTAGCCTGGCCGTCGCTGATCAACTCGATGCTGCCGGCCGATAGCCGACCCGCCGCCATCGAGTTTCCCGTCGAGACGGTCAGCGAAGGGGAATTCGAAGAGGTCGCACAGTTCCTGACCAGCAGCTTCCCCGAGAAGTTCGACCATGTCGATCGATTCAGGAAGGCCGGCATTCGGGCCTACGAAGGGCCGAAGACCTGCCTGCAATGCCACGAGTATGCACAGATCGAGGACGCTGAGACGGGTGAGGTCGAGACCGTTGATCTGATGCAGAATCTGCTGGAGTCCTCGCACTACCGATTCTTCACCACCCGTCATCCCAACGTCTACGGCTTCAACGGCGAGCTGGCCGACAACTTCCCCATGGGCAAGATCGACCGCCCCTGTCCGAAGCCGGGTTCCTTCGCGTTCACCGCCTGGGCCGAAGTCGTGGAGTTGGAGGACGGCAAGACTCTGTCGGAGGGCTGCGGTCAATGCCACATCGGCGGCCAGTATCAGGCCCCGCTGGGCGAGATCATGCCGGGCTACCGAACGACCCGGGCCGAAAGGGAGGCCATCGACTGCTTGATCTGCCACGCGGCCGCCTACGACATGAACAAGAAACAGGTCGTCCTGGGCGCCGACGGACGAGGCCGTTGGGATCAAGATCGCTCCATGCTCGCGGCGCTGTCGATCGTCACCCCGACGGCCAAGACCTGCCTGCGTTGCCACCAGCACAACTTCGGTGGTGACATCTACGTCGATGAGCTGGACTCGCTCTTCATGCAGAGTCAGTGGAATCTCGGCCGCACCCAGCCGCGGATCGCGCACCCCGGCTCGAAGCGCGGCACACCCTATTCACCCACCTGGGACGTTCACGCGGCGCAGAACATGGCCTGCATCGAATGTCACACGACGCAGGGCCATCTGATCGCCAAAGGCACCCACACGACGACGATGATGGCGAACGATCTTCCCGACGTCGAAGTGAAGTGCGAGAAGTGCCATTCGGCCGAGCCCCACAAAGACGATCCAGAGTTGGCCGACATGTACAACATGCACACAGGGCGGATTGCTTGCGTCACCTGCCACATCCCCTCGTTGCAGGCCGACAACGCCACCATGCGCGACTTCGACAGCCCCTTGTTCGAAGAGCACCCTGGAATCTACGTCTACGACGACCTTGAGAAAGAGGTCGACGCCGAGCGCGGCATCATGTTCAGGTGGTGGAACGGCGACGGGACGTTTCTCGGCAATCCCATCGGCGACCATCCCAATGGCCAGGACCTCTACAGCTTCTACAAGCCCGAGCACGTCTGGCCCGAGTATGAGGACTTCGACTACGAAGGTTGGTACGAGACCGTCATGCGACCGATCGCCAAGCAGAAGCCCTCGAAGCTCTATGCCATGAAACGCTTCAACGGCAAGCAGCACATCGACCTCGCCAATACCTCTCCCTTCGGCGGCATGTACGTGCCCTACAACCTGCCGACCTACTACACCACCGGCGATCCCGACCAGGCCGCTGCCAAAGAGATGGAAAAGAGCATGATGGAAATGATGTACGGCAAGCTGTTCAAGTTCTATCTCATGGACGAATTCATGTCGTTCATGGGTGCCGATGGTTGGAACGGCGACGTCTATGAGGACGTGAAGGAGCTGAAGAACGTCGAAGCCAGGTGGATCCCGATGGACGCTTCGATGGAGATCAGCCACGCGATCCGCCGCGAGGGCTCACTCACCTGCACCGACTGCCACAGCCCCGACGGCGTGCTCGACTGGAAAGAGCTCGGCTACCCCGACGCCGACATCGAGATGTACCAGCAGAATCCATTGGAATAGGGCTCGAGGTTGAAGCGCCCGGCAGCTCTGCCGGTCGTTCCTTGGGGCAGTGAGGCGACAGCCTACTGACTGCCCTCCAGAAGGAGGCGGACTGTTGGGCTGCACCATTTCGGGTCGAGCGGTTCGTCGGGAATCCATTGCAGCACCTCGTGAAGGTGTTCGAGCGACTCCTTGGATTCTGACTGAGGCGGATGGATCGCGAAGTACTTCCTGCCCATAAGCAGGCTCTGTCGAACATTGACTGGAAGCTGGTCCCACTCCCGGTTGAACGGAAGTGTGACGAGTGCTGTGTCGACGCGAGCTTCCAAGATGCGGATGGCCTGCTCTTCGTCACCTGCTCGGATGAGGGTCAGGGCACTGACACCGTGGTTGAGAGACCCCACCACTTCCGTCTCCTGGACCTCGAGCATCCA
>JAUWSP010000514.1 GCA_030610025.1 Acidobacteriota bacterium
GGTTGGCGAAGACGAAGCCGGCCCCGAGGTGGTCTCCAAAGGCGAAGCCACCGACGAAGGTCACGATCGGAAAGTCGGCAAGGCGGTGTCCCGACTCCCCATCCAGTAGATCGAGCAGGTGCACCATTTCAGCGTCTGCACCCACCAATCGAAAGGCCTCTGCCGTCTCCGCTTCGCAGTTGAGGCCCAAGCCAGAGATCACCAGCACTCGAACCTCGGATCTTGCCTGAGCCAGTTCGCCGGAGGGGAGTCCCCTGAGATCCTGTACGGAATCCTCAAGCATGTTCCAATCCTTCCTTGAAGCGGGTGCGGAGTGAGTCCAGATCTGCATCGACCAGGGATCGTCCATCGCGACGGATGACCAGGCGCGGCTCTTCAGTAACAATTCCCGCTCTGCACCAGGCGGTGCCCTCCATCTGACGTTCGAAGTCCTCGGCTCGGTCGGAAGCCATGGTTACGACGAAGCGCCCGTTCGATTCCGAGAAGAGGGCGACATCGTCGTCGAGGTCGGTAACCCCGGGGCAGCCATCGAGGTCGATCTCGAGCCCCAGATCGGCCGCCAGTGCACAGCGGGCCAGGGACACGGCCAATCCACCCTTGTTTGGAGTGGCCGCGGATCTCAGGAGCCCGGCTCGGATGGCCTTATGGAGCGCCGAGTAGAGTGGCACTGTCTTGTCGGTGTCCACGGTCGGTGGGTGACATCCCACATAGGGGGCCGGTTGACCGAGCTCGGGCCGCAGGCCCTCGCGCTCACCGAGATAGCGGAGGTACTCGCTGGCTCCCGTGTGAGGACCTGTCTCGCCGAGAATGTAGACCACGTCACCAGGCTGCTTGGGGTCGAGAGTCAGCGCTTCACGCACGTCATCGATCTGTCCGATTGCCGAAAGGAGCAGGGTCGGTGGCACCGAGATCTTGACCCCTCCCATGGTCGACTCGTTCTTCATGGAGTCCTTGCCGGAGATGAGGGGGACTCCGTAGGCCACGCAGACCTCATGAAGTCCTCGGCAGGCTCTCACCAGCTGGGCCAGCTTGTACTCGCCATCGGGAGTCGTGTCTGAGCGGACCGGGTCGGGCCAGCAGAAATTGTCGAGTGCGGCGATGCGGTCGAGCCTCGCCCCAGCGCAGAGCTGCCGACGGACCGCTTCGTCGAGGACCGTCGAAGCCATGGCCCAGGTATCGAGATCGGAGATGTAGGGATTGATCCCCTCCGAGAGTACAAATCCGCGAAGCGAGCCATGACGGGCCAGCGAAACCGTTGCCTCGGCCGGCACGTCGGCGTGAACACCCACCCAGGGCTTGATGACGGACAGGCTCTTGACCTCATGGTCGTAGTGACGCGCCTTCTTCTCGTTGCTGCAGAGGTTCAGCCGTGCCAGCAGATCGAGCAGCGTGTTGTTCAGATCTGCTGGACGGTCGGCAGGCTCCTCGAATGTAGGTGGAACCCAATGGGCCTGAAGCTCGAGATCGGGGGCTCCGTCATGCAGGAAGTCCATCTCGAGCAGCGCCACCGTCTCCTTGCCGAAGGTCACCTGAAGGAAGCCATCGTCGGTGAACTCTCCCAGAACATTGGCCTCAACCTCGCGTCGTGCAGCCAGAGCCAGAAAGTCCTCGACTAGAGCGGGAGGCACTGCCAGGGTCATTCGCTCCTGGGCCTCCGACAAGAAGATCTCCCATGGTGCGAGGCCGGCATACTTGAGCGGGGCCTTTTCGAGATCGATCCGGGCACCACCTGGTGTCTGAGCCATCTCTCCCACCGACGACGACAGGCCGCCGGCACCGTTGTCGGTAATCGCCGAATAGAGGCCCAACCGGCGGGCCTCCAGCAAGAAGTCGAACATCATCTTCTGCGTGATGGGGTCGCCGATCTGTACCGCCTGCGCGGGTGAGGATTCGTCGAGGGCTGCCGAAGAGAAGGTGGCGCCGTGAATCCCGTCCGCGCCGATCCGTCCGCCGACCATGACCACGGCGTCCCCGGGTCGGGGGTACTTCTCTTCGCCCGGGCTTCCATCGATCGTCACCGGCAGTGAGCCGACGGTGCCGCAGAAAACGAGAGGCTTGCCGAGGTAGCGGCTATCGAAGATCTCCCAGCCGCGGCCGTAGGGGATGCCACTCTGGTTGCCGCCGTCGATGACGCCCAGATGGACGCCATCGCGGATGCGCTTCGGATGCAGCAGCCCCTTGGGTAGCTCGCCTTCATAGAACGGCGATGCGAAGCAGTAACCCCAGACGTTGGACAGGAGGTCCGCGCCTCGCCCGGTGCCGAAGGGGTCGCGGTTCACCCCTACGATGCCAGTGATTGCGCCTCCGTAGGGGTCGAGCGCCGAGGGAGAATTGTGAGTCTCGACCTTGTAGACGAGATGAATCTCGTCGTCGAAGGTCACGACCCCGGCGTTGTCGTGGAAGACGGAGACCAGCCAGGATCGCCCACCCTGTTCAACGACTTGGCTGTCGACATCTTCGGTGGCCCCACGGATGTAGGTCTTGAAGATCGACCGTAGGGTCTCGACCGGGCCGTCCTGCTCGCGATAGTCGATGGTCGCATTGAAGATCTTGTGCTTGCAGTGCTCGCTCCAGGTCTGGGCCAGGCACTCGAGCTCGACGTCGGTCGGATCGCTGCCGAGACCAGCCTGGCGGCGCCGAGGCTCTTTTTCGGCAACATCGATGAAGTGGTCTCGAATCGTCTGCATCTCCTGAAGGCTGAGCGCCAACATCCCTTCGCGACTGATCTTGAGAAGCTCATCGTCGGTGCCCAGCAGGTCGATGTTGAGCACCTCGGGGGTCTCCCCTCCGGCGACCTTGGGTACCGAGAGGTCGGGCTCCGACCCCTTCCACTCGTCGAAGGTCACCACCCTGGCCGTCTGGATGACGGAATTGGCCAGCAGCTCGAACGCGATGCGCTCGGCCGCGGCCTGGTCAACACCATTCAGAAGGTACATGACGGATGTGTAGACGGCCGCCTCGTTGCCGAGGGTTCGGCCGAGGGTGTCCTGAATGGCAACCCGGGCGCTTTTGCCGACCGGATCGGCGACACCGGGCTTGTAGGCCACTGAAATGGCACTGTCGAAAGAAC
>JAUWSP010000228.1 GCA_030610025.1 Acidobacteriota bacterium
CGCAGCATGTGCGGTCGATCGCCCTGCAACCGCTGGCCGTCGGCGTTGAGATAGGAGTTGGGATCGGAACCCCTCCTGTTGCCGTAGAACGGGTTGAACTGTGTTTGCTCGAGGAAACGCGGGATCAACCCTGAGGACTCGGAGTAGGTGTAGCTCGCCATCATGCTCCAGAAGTCGGTAAAGCGACGCTCGAAGGTGAAGATGAGGGCCCAGTACTCCTGCCAATAGCCGTCGATGTCGGGATCGACGGTGAAGCCGGGTGTATTGCCCTTGCGCGTGGTGGGATAGACGATCGGATCGAGGAGAGTGTACTGGTCGCCGGTGAACGGGTCGGTCCACGGCACCTCCTCGTAGACGCCGTCATCCATGATCTCCCAGCCGACCAGGTCCTTGGTGTCCTTATACAGGCCGGTGACACCGAACGAGTAACTCCCCGCGAAGGCGTGCTCGAACCCGACCGAGTACTGCAAGGTTCGTGGCGCCTTTAAATTGGGATCAACGCTGAGATCGCCGGGATCCCACCAGAGTCCCCCGGGTTCCCAGGGTCCATCCCACGATTCGCCAGTGAAGTAATACTGACTCGGCTGGAACGGCGCCGGCGAGTTCCAGTTGCCGCCCACGTTGCCGTCGTAGTAGACCCCGAAGGATCCGCGGATGACGGTCTTGTTATTGCCGCCGACGTCGTAGGCAAAGCCGAGACGCGGCGAGAAGTTATTCCAGGTGAAGACCGGGTCGATGCCGGGGACCATTTCATCGCTCGGGCTGCCATCAGGATTGAGGCGCGGGAAGGATGGAATGAGGCCCTTGTGGTAATCGTAGCGGAGGCCGATGTTGAGGGTCAGGCGATCGCTGATCCGCCACGAGTCGTCAACAAAGGCCGAAATCCCCTTCTGGTCGTTGCCGTACCAGTAGGGCAGACCATCGACCCTGTAGTAGTACTCGTAGGGGTAGATCGTGCCGTAGTAGTCATAGTTGTAGGTGTAGTGGTAAAAGTAGGAACCGGTGGCTGAGGGCGACACTAGAGTCTTGGCTTCGCCGCTGTTGGCCTGGATGCCGAACTTGAAGTCATGGTCACCCTTGATGAAGTCGTCGGCGAAATGGGAGACGACGACGCTGGCCTGATCCGTGGAGGTGTCGTAGGTCCAGGGCCACCAGACACCGCCCGAATAGGTCGCGGGACCACCACCCGGCGGGCTGTAGTCGATGAAGGCCGCTTCGTTGCTGCCGGTGCCGGAGAGGAAGTCGTCGTTGCTCGACCAGCCGGAGTAGCGCACCTCCATGAAGGTGCGATCACTGAAGATGGATTGCCAATTCAGACCCCAGATCGTGTCGTCGCCAATCTCGCCTGCGCTGGCCGAAGCGGCGGTAAATGCGCTCGGCGCAGCCGGCCATCCCCAGTCGTTGTAGGCACCTTTCAGATCCAAGATGTTCTTGTCGTTGATCCGGAGATTCAACTTCAAATCGAACCGATCGTTGTACCACTCGGGGACCTGGTCGGGATCTTCTCCTGGCATCGCATAGCCATCTCGCCAGTACTCGTAGCCGACGAAGAACCAGGCACGGTCCTTCTTGATCGGGCCACCCAGGGTGGCCGTGAAGTCGATGAAGTCCTGGGCCTGGACGTACTCAGGCTGCTCCGCCTCGGTGAAATTGATGTCCGAGTCGACCAGTGAATCGCCGTACCAGAAGAGATTGGCCCCACCTCGAAAATCGTTGGTTCCAGACTTGGTTACCACATTGAGAGCAGCACCGAGCATGTTGCCGTACTCGGCTGGCGCTCCGATGCCCATGACCTGGATCTCCTGGATCATGTCGGGATTGGCGCCGACCCAGCCACTACCCGTCTCCGGAGCGGTGGTTTCGATGCCGTCCTGGTACCAGGCGTTGGACTGGACATCCGAGCCGAAGGCGATCGTTCTGTCGGTTTCCTCAGCGGACTTCGAGATCCCTGGAGCGATCTGCATCAGGTCGTAGAAGTTGCGAGTCGTCGGAATCTTCTGGATCATCTCCTGGGTGTAATTCATTCCCACGCTCGAGCTGGTGACATCCACGAGAGGAGCTTCACTGGAGACTGTCACCGCCTCCGCAAACTCGGCGTACATTACGAAGTTGGCCGAAGCCGTAGTGCCGATGGATACACGAACGTTTTCCAGGGTCTGGCTCTGGAAGCCATCCATCGCGGCTACCAGGTTGTAGCCACCGGGTGGGAGAGCCGGGTACCGAAAGGCACCGGTCTCGCCGGTGACGGCGATCTGCGGCGGACCGGCCAGGGACCCGCCTGTACATGTGATGGTGACACCCGGAATAGGAATGCCGTCCGGATCGAGGACGGTTCCGCGAAGGCGGCCGCTCGTCGTCTGTGCCGACGCCATCAGACTCATGGCGAAGATGAGGCTAAAGACTGTGAGACTCCTGATCGTTCGTCTACTCATAGCTGCACCTCCCCCGTTCGGATGAGCTCCGCGAAGCACGGAATCTGAATCGAGCTGCCTCATGGACAACCAAAACTCCTGTCGAGCCAACAGAGCTAGATTGGAACGAAATGGGGACTGGGAACAATACCTCAGAAGGTAGCTACCCACCCCCATAGGAAAGCGGGAGAGCTACCTACCCAAAAGGGTAGGTAGCCTAGGAGTCCCCGGAGAGAGCTCGGATGAGCTTGGGCAGTGGGGGATCGAATCGACCATTGCCGTCGACGTCTACGAAGACTGGGTTGGTCAGAGCGTAGGGTGTCACCGCGCCCGATGGTTGCCCAGGGCTGAGCGTATTCGCCTGCACCACCGGATAGAGGCTCTCGTGCCCGACGACTTCGACAAGGACAAAAGCATCCCGGTCCAATTCCAGGTGCACTCTCTCTTGTAGCGACTGCATGGCACCGGGAGCTCCATCCATCGTCAAGACTCGCTCCACCACGCCGTTGACGAAGACTCTTGCTTCGTCGGCGGTGACCCACGGCGCGGTCCGCACTTCGATCAGCAGCTCGACATCGCCGCCGGGAGCGGACAGCGAATCGCCCGGCAGGAACCGGTCATTGGCGGTCACCTCGACGATCGGGCCATTGGTCACGAAGGAGCGCCCCTCCCGCAAGGCGGCGATCACCTCCACGATCTCCACTTCGGCGATGTCCTGGTCGGCGACGTAGACGTAGGTTCGCGAGTAGCCGGGCTCTTCTGTATCGATCTGATGGGCATCCGAAGAACCTACCGCCGGATAGAAAAAGCCTCGTGAGAGTAGATTCAGCCAGTCCTTGATGGTTACCGCGTTGTTATTGAACAACGGGGAAGGACCGTTCAAGATCTCGAGCACGTCGAAACCGGTCCAGAAGTTCTCCCGAGCAGTCGCTGCCGTCTCCGGGTCGAGTTGATAGGAGTTGAAGTAGTCCCAAGAAGAGTTGCGCGGGTGGTTGAGCTGGATCAGGGCGTCGGGGTAGCGCTGGCGCGTCGCTTCGAAGATCGGCGCCACCTCCTCGGAGAGGGTCTCCGGCGCCTTCCAGCCGCCTTCGTCGGGCCCCAGCGGGTAGAGGTTGAAATCCAGCGTGTACTCGTAGTCGTGGGGGTTGCGAATGCTGATCTCGGAGCCCGGGATCGCCTTCAGGTAGTCCACGAGTCGTAGGGCCTCGATCTGTGGGGTGTAATCGGCGCGGAAGAAATGGTCCGACGCAACAGCCACCTCGACACCTTCACCGACCAGCGACAGGACCCGCTCGCGCTCGTTCACCGTACCGTCCGAGCGCAGCGTATGCATATGGGGATCGACGGCGAGCAGCCCGGCGGTCTCGACCACCCTCTCGAGCTCGAAGTCGAGCTTCTGCAGCCCGCCGCCCGCCACTTCGACCTCGACTTGTTGGGCCGAGTACTCGGGACCGCGCGAGGCGGAGACAAGATAGTGGCCCACCGGCAGTTCCACCTCGAGCTCGGAAAAGGCGGGATGAACCGAGTTCTTGACCTCTTCCCAGGAGCGTCCTTCTCGCACCGGATCGTGGGGTCGGAAGTAGGGCGAGGGGGTGTCACCCAGGCCGATGAAGGTCACCTTGCCAGGCAGCGGTGCACCGTTCTCGTCTTTCACTGCGACACGGACTCGGCCACGCGGCGGGCTGACGAGCGTACACTCGGCTGCAGCCACTGCGACCACCGAGAGCTCGGTCCGGACCACCGCCGGGACGAGATTGCCGATGACCGAATACTGCCCGGGAGGCAGCATCAGGCGGAGCGGCGATGGGTCGTCGAGAAAGTTGCGAAAGACCACGAAGTCCCGCGTTATGTCCCTCACGACGACTTCGAAGAGGCCCGCCGGGAGATCCTGGAACCGGATCACTACCGGCTCGGCAGCGATCCCGAGGCTCGAGAAGATCCTGCGCAGCACAGTCTCGCTGTCGCGCTCGGCCACCAGCGCATACCGGATTTCATACGACTCCCCGGGGGCAAGGTCCACGGCCACTGGCTCACCCTCCTCGAAGCGGTTGCGATCCACCCACCCAACGTAGTGATCCGGCCTGGGCGTCAGCTCGAAATGGAGTTGTGAGTAAGGATCCGTCTCGTAGGGGTAGAACTGATCGCCGGCGTAATGGAGCGAGTAGACGAGCCCTTTCAGGGTCTCGTCGCCGCTGTTCCTCAGAGTCGAGCTGACCTCGACGAGCCCTACACTCGGTCGTAGGGCGTAGGTGGTGCGAATCCTCCCCTGCCGCCCCGGGCTACCGCCGTCGAAGCTCGCTTCGGCACGGACGACCAGGGGCTCCTCGATCCCGGCCGCGTCTTCCACCTCGACAGAAGAGTAGACAGGGTGGTACAGCCGTCCGTCGATCCTGACGACTGGCGAGCCTGCCATGATGGCGCTTCGTTCTGTGCCATCGGTGGGCCAGAAGGAGACGATGCTGCCCAAAGCGTTGGCCGTCGGATAGTTGTAGAGATCGAAGTAGGTACGGGCTCTCCTACCGATGACCAGAGAGTAGGCACCGTTGAAGAATAGAGAGTCACCGTCATCCAGAACGTTGACCGTGGATTCCGCCACCACCGGCAAGGTGGACATCAGCAGAGTCACGAAGATGCTCGAGACTTCCGTAACGGACTTCATGGAATACCGCCTCCTTCTTAGACCCTCGAGCTAGCCGGCCGTTCCACCACCATCGACCACCAGGGTCGCCCCCGTCATGAACGAGGAATCGTCCGAGGCGAGAAAAAGGGCTGCGCTGGCAATCTCTTCCGGCTTTCCGATGCGCTCCAGCGGTCGGTCGGACGCCTGCTCGAGATAGTCCTCCCATGTCATGCCCTGCTGTCGGGCATCCTCCACGAGCATGGGAGTGTCCACATCGCCCGGGCAGATGCAGTTGACGCGAATGCCCTGCGACCCATGATCGATCGCCATCGCTTTCGTCAGGAGGACGACGCCACCCTTGGCGGCACAG
>JAUWSP010000576.1 GCA_030610025.1 Acidobacteriota bacterium
CCTGGGCCCATTTGGGTAGCTCCTCGCGGGGCAGATCGACCCTGGCCGGCAACCGGTAAGCCTCCTGCGCTGCCAGCAGAAGGGCCTGACGACTGCCCACCCAGTCGATGAAAGCCCGTGCCTCTACTTGGTGAGGCGAGCCCTTCACCAGGCCGATGGAGTCGTTGATGATCGGCGTCCCGCTGGTCGGGAAATTGTAATCGAGCGGGGCACCTCTCTGCTGCAGGAAGAGCAGGTCGGTGAGCTCCCAGATGGAGACCAGGCCTTCCTGCCGGATCAGCTTCTCGAAGAGCAGCGCCGGATTGACCACGTAGTCCTTCGTCTGGCGATCGAGGCTGGCAAGCCACTCGAAGCCAGCGGCGGTATCACCCGTCTCCGAGACCGACTGTGAGAGCACCATGCCGAAAGCCGTACGCATGGTCCCACTGGCCAGCGGGTCACGGATGATGATCTCGTCCTTGAATCGCTCGTCCAACAGATCTTCCCAATCTCTCGGCGCTTCGTCTGCGGTGAGAGCTTCCGAGTTGTAGACCAGGATCGGGATGGCCTCGTAGAGGCCGTGGTAGAGCTTGTCAGGGTGGCGGCTCGTCGGTGGCAGCGAATCGGCCCAGGTGGGCGCAAACGGCTCGAGCAGGTCATCCTCGACGCCCCGCAAGAAGATCGTGTCCGGGCCACCAAACCAGACGTCGGCCTGCGGATTGACCGACTCCGATCGAATCCGGTCATAGACCTCTTGCGAGCCCATGTCGAGCCAGCGAACGTCGATCTCCGGTCGCTCGCCCTCGTAGGTGCTCTCCATCAGCTCCAGGAGGTCTCGCCCATGCGGTGAGTAGAGCACCAGCGGAATGCGTCCATCCCCACAACCCAGTGGTGCCAGCAGTAGCAGCCACATGGATGCCTTGCAGATGGCCATCCCACGGGTCTCTTCGAGTTGGCGAACGACGAACTGCCGGATCCAGGTCGGGATTTTCATGGCGACTCTCACTTTTCACCCAGTGCCAGGAGATTCATGAAGAGCCTAAAAGCCCCTGGCACCCCGGCGGGCAGCTCACGGAAGAACGACAGCCCGGTATAGACGTAGGTTCCATCACCAACCGATGCCACCAGCAGGGACCCGAGCTCTTCGGGTCGGCCTTCGTCCTGGAGCGCCAGGAGGGGCAGATAGGCCTCGTCCCATTCGGAAGGAAAATAGAGCCCTCGCTCTTGTACCCAGCCCTCCCAATCGGCTGAAGAGATCCGATTCGGATTTCTGAATACGGGGTGCTCCGGCTCCAGCACCCGAACAGGGGACGCTTCGTCCGTCACCCGGCCGTGGGGCCTCTCGATCGTCAGAGGATGGGGTGCATAGCCTCCCTTGACGAACTGGTACTGCTGGTATTGAACGATCAGCGTTCCACCCTCTTCCACGTACCTCAGGAGCCGGGGGTTGGTCCGCAGGAGGGCTGGATCGGTCTCATAGGCGCGGCTGCCGACGACGATCACTTCATAGACACCCAAGTCGCCGTTCTCGAGCTCTGCGGGGCCTAGCATCTCCACCGGAACGCCGACCTCCATCAGCAGCTCGGGAACCCGATCGGAGGCACCGCGGATATACCCGACGCGGTCGAGGGCAGGTAGCCGCAGATCCAACGTCCTCACCTCGGTTGCGGCTCGCTTCTCCATCGCGGCCGGCCGGATGTGAGGGTAGTCCAGCACGGCGTACGACGAGCCGAGACGCTCCTCGCTGTCGAGCACTGCCGACACCGAAATGACATGCGTCCCCGGTTCGAGCCCCTGATCGGCGATCAGGGGTAGCTCGAGGACCTGCGTTCCCCTGGGCTGGTCGATCGAGAAGATCTGGGGATCGACAGGCGACCACCCCTCCGGCAGCTGTGCCTCCAATCGCCCTCGGAGCGGTGTCTCCGAATTCGAGCTCAGGAGCACCTCCAGGTAGCGGTCGCGAGGCGAGCCGAGAGGCTGAAGAATCAACGAGGGCTTCAAACCGACCTCCAGGATCGGAACCGTCCTCAAGGGACGGCGGACTTCTCCAACCGCCTGATCACCGTACCGGTGCACGACCTCGCGCTCGAGAATAATGGCGGCACCAGCCAATTCCAACTCGAGCCGCGCCGTCAGCGGTGGAGGCTGGTAAGGCTCGCCCCAAACCTCACTCGGCGCTTGGCTCCAATCATAGAGATCTCCCAACAGCGGTCGTTCCAGGAAGTAGGGCTTCGTCGCCTGATCCTCAGAAGAAACACTGACCTGGAAACGCCAACGCTCGAGCGATTCCAGTGCTGGATCATCCGTCAGCTCGACAGACTCGACCTGCCAACTCTCAGCGGCCTGCAAGGTCACCGCCTGGACCTCGAGGTTCTGATTGCCCCCATTCCAGAGCTCCACTGTTGCTTCGAAGGTCGTTCCCAGGGTCACGGCCTCCCGGTCGGCCACGGCATCGAGGGCGACTCCGGCTGCCGCGGTCAGGCCTGCCGTCGCCACTGCCAGCTTCTCCTCCACCAGGCTCGCCACCGCGACCGCCTCCGGTGTCAGTTGCTCACCTAACGCCCTGGCCACTCCCTGCAGCGTTCGCACGATCTCCGCGAGAGCCGGCACAGTCCGCTCGGGATCACTGGGCACAAGAGTCTGTCGCGCCTTGATTGCCAGGCCCTCCACCAGCTCCAACTCCG